>JAQVMU010000013.1 GCA_028703475.1 Atribacterota bacterium
TTTTGAGTTTCATTTTTTGCACCGTCGATAATTCTGTTAGCTTCATTTTCTGAATTTTTTAATTCATTAATTATTTTCTTTAACATATTTTTTAACCCCGGTAAGTTATAATTCTATATATTATTAGTTATAAGAGTTGTTTAGTAATAAAGTATACTTATAAAAAAATAACATAAATAATTTTTTAAGTCAATTTAAACGGTGATATTTAACATTTCTTAATAAATGTATAATTAATTAATAATATTAATTATTATATAATCCTTTAAAATAATCATAATATAATATGGATATTGGATAATGTTTAATAGTGTTTGCATAAAACAGTGAGGTATGATTTACGGGTTAATCGGATTTCAATTGCTTCACAATATCGAGGTACATCTGCAATCTTTTTTTTGCACCCTCCACTATTCCATATTTTTCTTCCTTCATTCTTTGTGTTAAATTTGGCAATTTTACTTTGCTTACTCTAAAATTATACCTTTTTACAACCTTAGTTATTGCTACTTCTAAGCCATATTTTAATAAATCTAAATCAGGAATGACATCAATGATATATCTTTTTATAGCTCTTTGGCCTGTAAGATAAGGCATTAGAAATTGTGGTAGATCGGTCAATAATCTACCTTGGGTAAAAATACCTAGAGACATATCAGCTTTATCTTCTATTATAGGATTTATTAATTCATGGATATGATCAATTGTTAATCCAATTAAATCAGCATCTAAAAATAACAGTATATCCGAATCAGTTTTTTCGAAACCCTTTTTTATTGCCCCACCCTTTCCAATATTTTCTTTTAGTTGACACACTTCAACATCTAAGTTTTTTGCAATACTAACAGTATTGTCAGTAGAACCATCACTTACCACAATAATATTATTAATTACCGGAACCTTTTTTACTGTTTTTATTACATCAGCAATGGTACTTTCTTCGTTATATGCAGGTATGATAACAGATATTTTCATTGTGTTCCTCTTTTCTTCGCTTAATGTTTTGTCAATAAAGGGTATTTTAATTATATTTTTTTTGAATTATTTGACATTAATCTTATCTCTTTAACTAATACATCTACGGCTTCGTTAGTATTAAACCTTCCAATAAATTTACTTTTTTTATAGAGCATTGCCTCTTTTTTATTAAATGCTATTCCTATATCAGAAAATTTTGCTTCACCAGGGCCATTTACCACACATCCCATAATAGCAATAGTAAAGGAATCACTAATATCTTTTAATCTGCTTTCTATCAGTTTACCAATTTCATGTATATCAACCTGGCATCTTCCACATGTGGGGCAAGATATTATATTAATCCCCCTTTTACGTAAACCGAGAGCTCCTAAAATATCATATCCTGCCAAAACTTCTTGTTCCGGATTTCCGGATAAAGAGACTCTTACAGTATCTCCAATCCCTTCATATAATAAAATTCCTATTCCAACTGCTGATTTTACAATTCCTTTTCTTCCAAATCCCGCTTCTGTTATACCAATATGCAAAGGATAATCGCATTTTTTCGCTATTATTCTATTAGCTTCAATTGTATCTATAATGTCGCTTGATTTGATAGATAAAACAATATTGTGATAATCTATTTCATTTAAGAAATTAATTATATAATTAGTTTCTTCCACCATCGCCTTGTAATCTGGTAAATTAAACTTTTCTAAAGTTTTCTTGCTAAGCGACCCTGAATTAACACCAAAACGTATCATAATGTTCTTCTTTTTTGCTTCTTCAATTATCTGAAGTATACTTTCTTTCTTTTTAATATTACCAGGATTAATTCTTATGCCATCAATATTATTTTTTATTGCTTCTATTGCAATAGAAGGATTAAAATGAATGTCAGCCATAATAGGCATTTTAGTATTATTTTTTATTATTGGAATTAGTTTGCATGATTCAATATCAGGAAATGCTATTCTAATTAGTTCACAACCTGCTTTTTCAAGCTGTCTTATTTGATTAATTGTTTTTTCAGTTTCCTTAATACTACAATCAGTCATAGATTGTACAGATATGGGATAGTGTCCCCCTATTTTTAAAGAACCAATTTTTGCAACTATACTTTTTCTTCTCACTATGTTATTTATCATTATTATTTATCCTGTTAAATTTAATTACTAAAAATTCTGACAATATCCTGGTACATGGCAACTAAAAATATCATTACTATCATTGCAAGACCAATGATATAAAGAAAATTTATATGTTCTGGCTTAAGTGGTTTGCCTCTAATTTTTTCGATTGCCAATAAAGCGATTTGACCACCATCCAGTATTGGAATAGGTAATAAATTTACGATTCCCAAAAATATATTTATTACAGATGTGAAGAATAATAAATTTAAGAATCCAATTTTTGCTGCTTCTCCAGCCATTTGAGCAATACCTAATGGTCCAGCAAGCTCAACTGGCATTTTACCAGTAATAATTTCAACAAAGCCCTTTCCTATTAAACCAATTATTTCCCCAACCATTTGTATTGCTTTTTCTATTGACTCAAATACAGTCAGCTGCGTAATTTTAACATCAAGTGCAATACCTATCATAGCCCTATCATATTCAGGGTTATATATCGGAATAAGTTTGGTTTCATGAACATAATTATTTCTCATTATCTCTATTATAATTTCTTTCCCTTTATTTTGGTCAATTAATATTGTAATTTGCTCTGGTTCTTCTATTTCAACCGAGTTAATAGATATAATTCTATCACCACTGACAATTCCAGCCATATCAGCAGGACTATTACTTTCAACCTCACTTATAATGCTAGAAACTTGTGCTACTCCTGAAAAGAAAAATACTATTATTAATAGTAAAATTGCCAAAAATATATTCATAACAGGACCATTAAATATTACAAGAGCTCTAATATAAAATGGTTTTTTATCATACCTTTGCTCTTCAGGTATATTATTATTATTTTTCAATTCTTCATAATTGCTTACTTCTTCATGGACATCTTCACCGGCCATTTTAACATATCCGCCAAAGGGAAATAAACATAATAAGTACTCTGTCCCTCTCCAGAAAAAACCGGCAATTTTAGGACCAAATCCAATAGAAAAACGAAAAACTTTTATACCTGACAATTTTGCAGTTATAAAATGTCCAAATTCATGAAAAATTATCGCTATACCCAGAACAAAGATAAAAGCTAAAAACGTTAACAAATCATTTTCTCTCCTGTTTCTTAATTATTTTTATTTTATCTCATCACACAGTTTTTCGGTAAGTTTTCTAGTTTCCTTATCTATATTAATAATATCATAAATATCCGGATTATTTTTATTTTTATGTTTACTCATTACTGTTGATACAATTTTTATAATATTTTTAAATTTTATACTTTTATTTAAAAATGCATTAACAGCTACTTCGTTAGCAGCATTTAAAACAGCTGGTGCTGTTCCACCTTGTTTAATTGCATCATAACAAAGATCAATACTGGGAAATCTTTTTGTGTCAATTTTTCTAAAAGTTAACTGGCCTATTTGCGCCAGATTAATTCTAGAAAAATTATTTTTAACCCTTCTAGGGTAATATAGGGCAAAATGAATAGGAATATGCATATCATGATTACTTAGCTGTGTAATCATGCTTCCATCTTCATACTGTACTAATGCATGTATATAACTCTGTGGGTGCACCAATATTTCAATCTTGCTTACAGTTATTCCAAAAAGCCAATGGGCTTCAATAACCTCTAAGCCTTTATTCATTAATGTCGCTGAATCAATTGATACCTTGCTTCCCATTTTCCAATTAGGGTGATTAAGTGCATCCTCTACTGACACATTTTCCAATGCAGTTTCCTTTAAATTATAAAATGGTCCTCCTGATGCAGTAATTATTATTTTTTCAATATTATCAAAATACTGTGGCTGTATACATTGAAAAATTCCACTATGTTCGCTATCAATTGGAATTAAATTTACTCCATTTTGTTTTGCTTTAACAGTTAACACTTCACCTGCTGACACTACTATCTCTTTGTTTGCTAAACATATTTCTTTTTTAGCATTTATCGCTTCAATTGTCGGTTTCAAAGCAGCCATTCCCGTAATTGCAACAACTACAGTTTCAATCTCCTTAATGGCTGATATTTTATTCAATCCGTACTCTCCATACAATATATTACAATTACACCTATTCTTTAATCTGTTTTTTAATTCTTTTGCAACTTTATCATCTTTTACAACTACATATTTAGGTCTAAACTTATTTATCTGAATTGTTAATAAGTCAATATTATTCCAACCAGCCAATGCTACAACCTCAAAACTTTCCAGGTCATTTTGAATAATATCCATAGTTTGTCTGCCAATAGAACCTGTTGATCCTAATATTGTTAATTTTTTTTTCATAATTCTTTTACTCTCCAATAGTTTTTATATGAAAGAAAATTAGAAACTGAGATAGTGAAAGAAAAAATATAAAACTGTTGCTGAAAATAAAATGCTATCCATGCAGTCCAATATACCACCATGACCGGGAATTATAGTACTGGAATCTTTTACTCCAAAATTTCTTTTAATTATTGATTCAAACAAATCCCCAAGTTGTCCAGTTACAGCAGCAATTAATCCAAGAGCAAGTAATAATATTGAATGAATTGGTAACAGTTTATAGAAAAATAATCCTGCAATAGAACCCCCTATTAATCCTCCAATGGAACCTTCCATTGTCTTATTTGGGCTTATTTCAGGGAAAATATGTTTTTTGCCAAATTTGATTCCAACAATATAAGCAGCGGCATCACTCATCCAGGTTGTAAATAATACAAAAATTAACAATATCTCACCATCTGCTAAATAACGTATATCTATCAAAAATGACAGTAGATGACCAATATAAATAGCTATAAATATAGTTAAAGATATATTAACAACCATATATTTTTTTTCTGTTTTTTTTACAAAATTAATCAAAAATACAATTAATATAATAGTAGAAAATAATAAGTTTTCGCTGCCCGCCAAAAATATTAGCACGCTTCTTCTATATAAAAAAAACAATGTTGCCAGAATAGTTATTAATAATGAGGGATTATACTTATTTTTAAAGATATTATTTAATTCTATTGATCCCAGAATTGCAATTAAACCAATAAATAGATGAAATGTTGGACCTCCTGCATATATAATCAATACAACTAAAGGAACTCCAATAATTATAGTTAAAGAACGGATTTTTATCTTTTCAAATCTCTCCCCCAAATTTTCTCACCCTTTTTTCGTAATTTTTTAATGCTTCATATAAATCATTCTTAGAAAAATCAGGCCAGTATACCTTTGTAAACCATAGCTCAGTGTATGCTAATTGCCATAAGAGAAAATTACTGATTCTTTTTTCACCACCTGTTCTAATCAATAAATCAGGGTCAGGAATATTTGATGTATAAAGATTCTTTTTAATCATATCCTCATTGATTTTAACAATGCTATTGCTATTATCTTTTAATTGGTTATAGATGCGATTAAAAGCTTGACATAATTCTGAACGACTACCGTAATTAATAGCAATATTTAAAAGAAGTTGTGCATTATTTCTTGTTTCTTCTTCTAATTCATTCATGGCTTCTTTTAGATGGTCAGATAATGATTCTTTTTCCCCTATAAATGTAACCCGTATTTTGTTCTTTATAAGATCCGATTTCTCTTTTTTAATTACTTCTCTGAATAAACTCATTAATGAGGATATTTCTTTTTGTGGTCTTTTCCAATTCTCTGTTGAGAAAGCATAAAGAGTCAATATGGCAATTCCAGCTTTTACTGATTCTTTAATTACCATCTTTATTGTTTTTACACCAGCACGATGTCCTGCAAAAGCCGGAAGATTTCGTTTCTTTGCCCATCTTCTATTTCCATCCATAATAATTGAAAGATGTTTAGGTAATAATCCTGTTTTATTATTATTACTCGTATTATTTTTATTGTTTACTGTCATTTTTACCTTTATTTCTTTTATAAAAAAACCCCCATTTATCAGCATAAAATAATCATTTTATTATTAGATTTTGCAAAAAGGGGGATAAAAATAATATTTTTTCAATAACTTTCTTATTTTTTTATTTACAATATATTACTCCAATTAACATATTCATTTTACACTTTCATTATTTCTGTTTCTTTCGTACTGTATATATTATCTATTTCACTGATATAATGGTCTGTTAATTCTTGGATTTCTTTCATAATATCTTTGCTTTGATCTTCGGATATTTCGCTATTTTTTTCCATTTTTTTTATTTTATCATTAAATTCTCTTCTTATATTTCTAATTGAAACTTTGGAGGATTCTGCTTCTTTTTTTACTAATTTAGCAATTTCCTTTCTCCGTTCTTCTGTCATTGGAGGTATAGGAAGTCTTATAACATTCCCATCATTATTTGGTGTCAGACCTAAATCTTCTTTCCAAATTGCTTTTTCAACATCATTTACACAATTTTTATCCCATGGCTGTATCACTATAAGATCAGCTTCCGGTATAGAAATATTGGCTATTTCTTTCAAAGCGGTTTGTACACCATAATACTCTACCTTAATATTTTCAACCAGTGTGCTAGATGCTCTACCTGTTCTAATATGAGATAAATTATCTTTGAGTATCTCTATTGCTTTTGTCATTTTTTTTTCGGATTCTTTTAGAGTTTCATTTAGCATTATTAATCCTCCTTAACAATAGTGCCTATTGGTTCACCTAAAATAACCTTCTTGATATTCCCAGGTAAATTAAGATTGAATACTATTACAGGAACATTGTTCTCCATGCATAATGATATGGATGTAGCATCCATAACTTTCAGATTTTTATTAAGAAAATCGAGAAAGCTTAATTTTTTAAATTTTAGGGCGTTTACATTTAAAAGAGGATCTGATTCATAAATACCATCAACCTTGGTTGCTTTAAGAATTGCATCGGCTCCTAATTCAATGGCTCTTAAAGCTGCAGCAGTGTCAGTTGTAAAAAAAGGATGACCGGTGCCTGCTGCCAAAATTATAATCCGTTCTTTTTCTAAATGCCTTATTGCCCTTCTTCTAATATATGGTTCAGCAATTGCTTTCATTTCAATAGCAGTCTGCACTCTTGTTTCGATATCCAGTTTTTCTAAAATGTCCTGTAGTGCAAGAGCATTTATTACGGTACTGAGCATCCCCATATAGTCAGCTGAAACTTGATTAATTCCTCTTTTACTCGCTTCCCTTCCTCGAAATATATTTCCTCCACCAATAACTATGGCAATTTGTATACCCATCTTTTTTATTTCAGCTAATTCATTAGAAATAAATTTAACACGATCGATGTCAATGCCACCTTTGTCTCCAGCAGAGAAAGATTCACCGCCTAATTTTAGCAATATCCGCTTATAGATAGGATTCTTTTTGCTCATTTTCTCCCTATTTTTATTATTTATTTATTTAATGTACAACAATTTTTTATTTATATGCTAAGCAAGTTATTCGCCAAGCTGATATCTTACAAACCTTTTTACGACAATATTTTCTTTTAATTTAGAAATAGCCTCTAACACTAACTGATTTACTTTTTTTTCTGGTTCACGTATATAAGGTTGTTCTAATAAGCAAATTTCACTATAATATTTATTTATTTTTCCCTCAACTATACTGTCAAGGACTTTTTGTGGTTTGTTTAAGTTCTCCGCCTGTGCATAATAAACTTCTTTTTCCTTATTTATAATTTCTTCAGGGACTTCTTCTCTTTTAACATACATTGGATTAGCTGCTGCAATTTGTAATGTAATATTTTTAGCTAATTCATTAAACTCAGGTGTTTTGGCAACAAAATCTGTTTCACAATTTATCTCAAGTAATACTCCTACCTTTCCGTTTAAATGTATATATGATGTTATTATACCGTTTGAAGCTGAACGACCAACTTTGGAACTTGCCGATTGTATACCTTTCTTACGGAGATAATCTATTGCTTTTTCGAAATCACCTTCAGTATGAGTTAATGCTTTTTTGCAATCCATCATACCAGCGCCTGTTTTATCTCTTAATTCTTTCACTAATTTAGCATTAATATTCATATTCCCTATCTCCTTTAGTTAAAATATAGTTAACAAATATTATTATCAAACAAAGTCAAACTTTTTTAAACTGCAATCTTCACATCTTCCATAGATGCTTTTTTACCTTCCATTACTGCATCTGCAATAACTGAGGTCATAAGTTTGATTGCTCTTATTGCATCATCATTCCCTGGTATTACATAATCTATTTCTTCCGGGTTGCAGTTAGTATCAACAACTGCCACAATAGGTATACCTAGTTTTTTAGCTTCTGCAACGGCTATTTTTTCTCTTTTCGGGTCAATAATAAATAAGGCATCGGGTAATTTTTCCATATACTTAATTCCAGTTAATAATTTTTCAAGTTTCTCCTTTTCCCTTTTTAGAATAATAACTTCTTTTTTGGGTAAAAAATTAAATTGATCACCTTGTTCCATTTCTTCTAATTGAAAAAGCCGTTTAACCCTTTGATTAATAGTATTAAAATTTGTTAATGTACCCCCAAGCCACCTGTAATTAACATAAGACATACCACACTTTTCAGCTTCTACACTTATGGATTCCTGGGCTTGTTTTTTTGTTCCGACAAATAATATATTACCATTTTTACTAACAAGGTTATGAACAAAATTGTAAGCTTCGTCAATAAGCTTAACAGTTTGCTGTAAGTCAATAATATAAATATTATTCCTTTCTGTAAAAATGTATGGGCGCATTCTGGGGTCCCAACGTCTTTTCTGATGTCCAAAGTGAACACCGGATTCCAATAATTGTTTCATAGATACAACGCTCAAATAACCACTCTCCTTCTTTAAAATTATTTTAAAATTTTATCATAATCAGATTATAAAATAAAGAATGATAAAAACCAAATAAGTATAACACAATTACTTTCTTGAATCAAGATTAAACAAATATATTATAATTACTTAAAAACATATCTTTTAATCCATAATATCATATTTTGCCTATGATTTTTAATCATCTTGTTTAATAATAATTAAACATACTAATGATCAGGACAGTAAATAATTATAATATATATTTACTTAAATCCTCTTTTTGAATAACATTTTGTAATCGGTTTTTAACATATTTTTCAGTTATTGCTATTTTCCTTTTACCGATTATTGGAGCATTGAATGATATTCTTTCTAATAATTTCTCAAGTACAGTATACAATCTTCGTGCTCCAATATTTTCATTTTGTTGGTTTACAATAGCTGCCATTTTGGCTAATTCTTTAATTGCTTCTTCCTGAAAAACCAGTTCAATTCCTTCGGTTTTTAAAAGAGCCTTATATTGTTTTATTAATGAGTTATCCGGTTCTTTTAATATTTTTTCTAAATCCTCCTGTGTCAGGTTGTTCAACTCCACCCTTAATGGAAACCTGCCTTGCAGTTCTGGAATCAAATCAGAAGGTTTTGAGGAATTAAAAGCACCTGCAGCAATGAACAGAATATGGTCTGTTTTTACAACTCCATACTTTGTAACAACTGAAGATCCTTCTATAATAGGTAGGATGTCTCTTTGTACACCACTTCTTGAAACATCAGGACCATATGACTTTTCTTTCATTGCAATTTTGTCAATCTCATCAATAAATACAATCCCTAACTCCTCAGTCTTTTGAATGGCTTCTTTGGCAATTTTGCCTGTGTCTAACATTCTTTCTATTTCATCATCTAATAATATATTTCTTGCTTCAGATACCTTTATTTTTTGCCTCTTTTTCTTGTTAGGAAGCATTCTATCCATAATATCCTTAAAATTAATACCAATCCCTTCCATTCCCATGTTAGAAAAAAACTCCATCGATGATTGATCTTGTTCTGTAATCTCTATTTCAATCATTTTATCCTCAAATCGTCCTTTTCTAAGCCAATCTCTCAATTTTTCCCTTGTACTCTTAAGTCTTTCCTTTTTATAATTTTGTGTTGATAATTTAAAAGTATTTTCTTCTGGGTAATTTTTTTCCGAAGTATTAGTATTTTCATTTTCAAAATTAGCAATTTCCCCTCCATCAGTAGCATCCTTATTAATACTGGGTAAAAGATATTGAAGGATTCTGTCTTCTACTCTTTCTTTTGCCTTAATTCTAATTTTTTCTATTTTTTCATTTCTAACAAGATGTACAGCAGCTTGTACTAAATCTCTAATCATGGAGTCTACATCTTTACCGACATATCCAACTTCTGTAAATTTTGTCGCCTCAACTTTTATAAATGGCGCCTTAACTATTTTAGCTAATCTACGTGCAATTTCTGTTTTTCCTACACCAGTAGATCCTATCATGATAATATTTTTAGGAGTTACTTCATCAATTAGTTTTTTTGGTAATTTTTTTCTCCTAATTCTATTTCTCAGGGCAATTGCTACTGTTTCTTTTGCCTTTTTTTGTCCAACAATATATTTATCTAATTCTTTCACTATCTCTGACGGCACTAAATCTTTTATCATAATCAACCTCTATTATCTCCTAAGACATTCAACTGAAATATTGTTATTAGTATAAATGCATATTGATGCAGTAATCTTTAACGACTCCATTGCAATCTCTGAAGCAGACAATTTAGTAAATCCAAGCAAGGCTTGAGCAGATGCCATTGCATATTGTCCCCCGGATCCAATTGCGGCAATTGGTTTGTCAGGTTCAATAATGTCGCCATTTCCTGAAATGGTGAACATATCTTGTAAATCTGCAACAATCAGTAGAGCCTCTAATCTTCTTAGCATTTTATCGGTTCTCCAATCTTTGGCTAATTCTATTGAGGCTTTTTTTAAATTTCCTTGAAATTCTTCCAGTTTATTTTCAAATCTTTCATATAAAGTAAGAGCATCAGCGGCGCCTCCAGCAAATCCCGTTAGGACCTTACCATGATATATCTTTCTTATCTTTTTTGCCTCATTTTTAGCAATAGTATTTCCCATGGTAATCTGACCGTCTCCGGCGATGGCTATTTCATCTTCTCGTCTTACGGCTATTATAGTTGTACCTTTATACATTTTTTTATCAATCTCCTCACTATAAGCTCCTCAAGAGCATTGTCTTTTTCCTAATCTATTATAAATATTTAAAAAGTATTTTTTTTAGTAAAAAAATTTCTACATAAATGCTACTTTCTTGGAATTGACTTTTTATAAGTCTTTATTAGTTTATCTTTCGTTATATGAGTATAAATCTGTGTAGTAGAAAGGCTTTCATGCCCTAATAATTCCTGTACTGAGCGCAAATCTGCTCCCCCATTTAACAAGTGAGTAGCAAATGTATGTCTAAATACATGGGGACTTATTTTTTTGTTGAGACATGCTTTTTTCATGTATTTATTTATTAATTTTCTTATACTACTTGGAGATAACCTTTCTCCATAACAATTAACAAATAAAGCCGTGTCAGAAATGTAATTTCTATAATCTTTTTTTGGCACTTTTCCGCGATTTCTTAAATAATAATAAATAGCAGTCTTGGTCGGCTTGCTAAATGGAATTATTCTCTCCTTTGAACCTTTCCCCATAACCTTTATTGTATCATAGTATAAATCAATAGGGTTGTTAATACTATCAGTTACATCTTCTATATTTAAAGCGGATAACTCGGCAACTCTCATACCGGTCCCATATAGTAATTCAATAATTGCTTTATCTCTTTCAATAACAGGCTTATCCTCTTTTATAGATTCAATTAATTTTACAATTTCTTCATAAAAAAGAAATTCAGGAAGATTTTTTTTAATTTTCGGAATCTGTACATATTCTGCAGGATTGTTCCTTATAAGACCTTCCTGTATTAAATATTTAAAAAATATTCTGAATGAGGATATTTTTCTAGCTATTGTTCTATCTGCATATTTCTTCTGTTTTAAAAAAACTATATATTTTCTTAAGGTTTTGTAATCAACAAGGGATAGATTTTTAATGTTATATATTCTCTCTATATACTCTATTAATTCCTGCATATCTTTGATATATGCATTTACAGTATTATCTGAAAAGTTTTTATGTTCCTTTAAATAATTTCCATATATCTTAATCTGATCCATTGATATATTTTTTCTACTCATCATTTTTAGCCTTTTTACTATATTTACATTCTTTAGAACTGCATTGTAAAAAATACCCTTTCTTTTTGGAACTTCTTTTTACTAATACCGAACCACATTCCGGACATTTCTCGTTAGTAGGAATATAAATAGAATAAAAATTACAATTCGGATAATTGCTGCATCCATAGAAGGTTCTGCCTTTTTTGCTTTTTCTTTTTATGATTTCGCCATCACAATTATTTTCAGGACAAGAAACACCAATTTTAATCAAATAAGTCTTCGTAGGATGTTTTATAGGAAATTCAGAACAGGCAAGATATTTTCCATAAGGACCATTTTTAATTTCCATTCTACTCCCGCAAACAGTACATTTCTCGTCGGAAAATTCTTTACTTTGTTCGACTAATTTTACAGGGGGCTTTTTTTCCAATTGCTGTATATCCTTTAGAAGTGATTTATAAAAATTATCCAGTGTATCCTGCCATTCGCTTTCACCTGATTCTATCCTATCAAGCATTTTCTCCATTGTTGCTGTAAATTTTATGTTAATTATATTAGAAAAATAATTATTTAAAAAATCATCAACAATTATTCCTAATTTTGTTGGAATAAATTTTCTATTATCTCTATCTACATAATTTCTGCTTTGTATTTTGTCAATAATAACTGCATAAGTGCTTGGCCTTCCAATACCTTCCTTTTCTAAAACTTTTACCAGGCTAGCTTCATTATATCTTGCTGGGGGCTTGGTAAAAGATTGTTTCTTTTCTAATTTAACTAAAATGAGTTTTTCCCCCACTTTTAATTGTGGTATCATATTTTTTTTGATATCATTATTAGTTATAATTTTAAGAAAACCCTGAAAAATTACCTTTGAACCATTTACATCAAATATATAATCACCAGCTTGTATTTTAACACTACTTCTTTCTATTAAGGCTGATTTCATCTGGCTTGCAATAAAATAGGTCCATATTAAAGAATACAGTTTATATTGGTCCGCTGTTAAATCATTTTTTACAGATTCAGGGCTAAGATAAACAGAAGTGGGTCTAATTGCTTCATGTGCATCCTGTATCTTATTATTTTCATTTTGTGATTTTTTAGTACTCCCTTTCCCTGAAGAAATATATTCTTTGCCATAATTTTTAAATATATATTCTCTTGCATTTATTTTAGCCTGATTAGAAACCCTTGTTGAATCTGTCCTCATATAGGTAATTAATCCCAAAGTGCCCTTCCCTGTTAATGAAATGCCTTCATATAGCTGTTGAGCTACTCTCATGGTACGTTTTACAGAAAAGTTTAGTTTATTGTAGGATGCTTGTTGTAATGTACTAGTTTTAAATGGCAAAGGGGGATGTTTTCTTTCATTTTTGTTTTGAATAGATACAACATTAAATTTCATATTTTTAATTTCATTAAATATTTTATTAGCTTTTTCAATATTATTTATATTAATCTTCTGACCTTTTTTGTTAGCTAATGATGCTTCAAAAATATTTTCTTTTTTGTCATCAATTTTTTGTAATAAAGCATTTATCTTCCAATATTCTTCAGGTTTAAATGCTTGTATCTCTTTTTCCCTTTTTACGATTAAATGAACGGCAACTGACTGTACTCTTCCTGCACTTTTTCCACGTGCATATTTGTAACATAAAGGGCTTACTTTATATCCTACCAGTCTATCAAGTAATCTTCGAGCAATTTGAGAATCTACAATATTCATATTAATCTTTCTGGGTTTTTGTACTGCATCTGTCACTACATCTTTTGTTATTTCATTAAAGACCACTCTGCATTTACTATTCTCCAAATTCAATTCTTTTGCTATATGCCATGATATTGCTTCTCCTTCCCTATCAGGGTCGGTTGCCAGTAAAATATTTTCTTTGTCCTTTGCTACTGTTTTTAATTTTTTAACCATCTGTCGTTTAGCTGGAATAATAATCCAGGTTGGTTCAAAATTATTTTCTATATTTATCCCCAACCTTGATTTTGGAAGATCTTTTATATGCCCTTTACTGGATGTGACCTGAAAATCTTTCCCCAGCATTTCCTTAAGAACTCTTTCTTTAGTTGGTGATTCCACTATAATTAAATTTTTTGCCATAGCTTTATAATTACCTATATATTTTTATAAAATAATAATTATTTTTTAAACTTATTATCAATTATCTTATTTTCTTCTTTTTTTAAGAGTCTATCAATATTGTTAAGGTGTCTTATAATCGCAAATATGAAAATAGAAACAATAAATATCTTAAATTCTATTGGAGTTGAAAAAATTAAAGATAAAATAATCATTGAGAAAACTGATATTATTGAACCTAGTGCTGCAAACTTTGTTTTTAAAACAATTACTGACCAGATTATTGCGGCAATTATCGCAATATATGGGAAAAAAGACAAAACAACTCCATATGTTGTAGCAATACCTTTTCCGCCTTTAAAATTTAGAAAGATTGACCAATTATGTCCAATAATAGCGAAAAGTCCTATTATCAACAATACCCAATATTCACTTTCTGCAGTTATTATATTTTTGGCAATTAATACAGCAATATATCCTTTGAGACAATCCCCGATTAATACGATCAAAGCATATTTTGTTCCCATAATCCTGAAAATATTTGCTACACCAATATTCCCGCTCCCGTACTCTCTAATATCAATTCCTTTTAAATATTTGCCTACAAGGTATCCAAATGGAATTGAACCCATTAAGTAGCTTAATAAAATTAAAAAATATTTTATCATATTTCTTCCTTATAAAATACTATCATACCTTTTTTAAATAATGGAACACTACTGGTATTCCTTTTATATTAAAGTATGACATAAATTGATTCTTCATATATCTTTGATAAGAATTATATAAAAGATTAGGCTGGTTTACAAACACCTTGAATGTTGGGGGTTTTACATCAGTTTGAGTAATATAATAAAATTTAAGTCTTTTTCCCTCAATAATTTTGGGTGGTTTGAGGATTACTGTTTTTTGCAGAAATTTATTCAGTTCTGGAGTACTTATTTTTTTATTATACTCATGGTAAGTTTCCAGAATAGCTTTTATAATTGAAGAAACATCCCTTTTATTACCTACTGCAATTGTTGTAAGTATTTGACTATCCTTTAAAAATCTCAGTTCATATTTACAAGTTTTTATCAAAAAATCTTTATCAATTTCTTTGTCCTGGAGAATCAGATCATATTTGTTTAATACAACAATACAAGCCTTATTTTCTTCTATAATTCTTTCGGCAAGACGTTTATCCTGCATACTTATATAACGTGTTGCATCCAGAACAAGTAATACGATATCTGCTTTTTTTATAGAATTAATTGCTCTTTTGTTGCCAAAGTATTCAACTTTTTCTTTTACATTTCTTTTTTTTCTTAGTCCTGATGTATCGACAAAGTTCAAATGGTAATCATCATACTCTAATAATACTTCAATCGAATCTCGTGTTGTGCCCGGATTATTATCAACAATTATTCTTTCATCATTTAGAAGTGCATTCAACAAACTGGATTTCCCTACATTAGGTTTTCCAATAATCGCTATATTAATAATTTCATTTTCCTTTAATGGTACCTTTTCATCTATTTCTTTATCATTTGACAGGGATGCAATTTTATTTAATAATTCAAATACATTATTCCCTTGTTCTGCTGATAATGGAAAAGGATCACCCATTCCCAGTTTATAAAAATCATCAATATAATAATTCTTTGCTTTAATATCATTTTTATTTACTATTAAAATAGTTTTTTTATTATTTTTTCGAATAAATTTTGTTATATCTATATCTTCTTGCTGGATACCAGTCATAAAGTCAACTACTAATAAAACTACATCGGATTCCATAATTGCCTTTTTTGATTGATCAGCTATTTTCTCCTGAATATTTTTATAGTTTTTATCATAGTCAATTCCTCCGGTATCAATAATAGTAAAATTTTTATCTTGCCAGGATATATCAGCATAATTCCTATCACGGGTAATACCTGATTCCTTCAAAACGATTGCTTTCCTGAATCCCACAAGGCGATTGAATAAAGTTGATTTTCCGGTATTGGTTTTGCCAATAATTGCTACCTTTGTTGTCATTTTTATTTTCTCTCATTTAGTAATTTTGATTATAAATTATTTTTATTAATTCCCAGATAGTTTTCCTTGTAATTTCTTTATCATTTTTTCAGGGTATTCTGATTTGAATATTTCAGAACCAACTACTAAAATATTAGCACCTGCACGTTTTACAGTTAAGATGTTTTCGCTATTAATTCCTCCATCAACCTGGATATTAATATTTCTTCCACTCTCAATTACCATCTCTCTTGTAGAAATAATTTTAGATATCATGGATGGAATAAATTTTTGTCCACCAAAACCAGGATTTACTGACATAATTATTATGGTATTTATTTTATCTAAAACATATTTAATTGATTCTAAGGAGGTTGAAGGGTTCAATGCAACTCCTGATTTTATATTATATTCTGTAATGTTTTGAAGTGTTCTATCTAAATGTCTACTCGCTTCTGTATGTACAATAAGACAATCATTCTCATCCATTGATTCAACAAAAGAATTAATATGTATATCCGGTTGTTCAATCATTAAATGAACACTCAATGGTATTGATGTTAAATCACTGATTGTTTTAACTATTATTGGTCCAAATGATATATTTGGAACAAAATTACCGTCCATTATATCGAGATGAATCAATTCTATTTTGTTTTTTTCTAAATTATGTATAACCTCCCTTAAACAAGAAAAGTCTGCGTCTAAAATTGATGGTGCCAGTATATACTTCATTATTTTTTATTCCTTTCATAAAAATAATGTATAGATATTATATACTTTCTAAATTAAATCTTCCCTATCCATGCTTCTATATTGAATTGCTTCAGAAAGATGTGAAATATTTATTTCTTCTGAAAAACTGAGATCTGCTATTGTTCTTGAAAGTTTAAGTATCTTATCATAAGCTCTGGCACTTAATTTTAGTTTATCCATGGCTTTATTCAATAAATTCCATCCTTCTTCAGGCAATTTACAATACTTTTCAATTTCCTTACGTTTCATCTGAGAATTTCCGAATATAGGAATATCTTTAAATCTTTTTTGTTGTATTATTCTTGCTTTTTCCACTCTATTTCTTATAGCTGTTGAATTTTCATTGTCTACATTTCTATTTGCCAGCTCCCTATAATCTAATCTCGGTACTTCAATTTGAATATCTATTCTATCCAGTAAGGGACCGGATATTTTTGATTTGTATTTTCTTATTTGCTGTGAAGTACAGGTACATTGCTTAACCGGGTCACCGAAAAAACCACAAGGACAGGGGTTTGCGGCTGCAATTAACATAAAATGTGATAAATAAGTCACAGATCTTAATGTCCTGGAAACTGTTACTTTTCCACTTTCCAGGGGTTGTCGTAAAGATTCTAAAGCTGAACGATTAAATTCAGGCAGCTCATCTAAAAATAAAACCCCATTATGTGCCATACTGATTTCTCCGGGCTTAGGGATTCTACCACCTCCAATAAGTCCTATATTGCTGATAGTATGGTGTGGTGACCTGAAAGGCCTGTTAGTAACTATTGGTAAGTCATGTTTAGGTAAGTTTGAAACACTATATAATCGCGTTATTTCTATTGATTCTTCCAAAGTTAAAGATGGTAGAATTGTTGGAATTCTTTTTGCTAACATTGTTTTTCCGGAACCTGGAGGACCAATCATTATTACATTGTGGCTTCCAGCTGCAGCTACCTCTAATGCTCTTTTTGCATGATTTTGACCCTTAACATCAGAAAAATCAACCTGATAATTATTAACATTTTTCATTAACTCATATTTATCTATGCTCATTGGTATAATATTGATCTCATTATTAAGGAACCTTGCTATTTCTCTTAAGCCGGAAACAGGTATAATATTAATACCATCCACTATGCTGGCTTCTCTGGCGTTTTCCCTGGGAACAATTAAATTCTTTATTCCTTTTTTTCTTGCCATTAAGGCAATTGATAACATGCCACTAACTGGTCTTATTTGACCGTTAAGAGAAAGTTCTCCTATTATTATAAAATCATTATTATGAGTGGCGAAATCTATTTGCCTATTGGCTGATAATATTCCAACAGCGATAGGTAAATCTAGAGCGGGCCCCTCTTTCTTTACATTGGCGGGGGCAAGATTTACAGTTATTCGTTGCATTGGAAATTGAAATTCTGTATTTTTTATAGCAGATCTTACTCTTTCCCTTGATTCCTGAACTGCTGTATCAGGTAAACCAACAATATTAAAGGAAGGAAGACCATTTGAAACATCTATTTCAACTTCAACTATAAAAGCATCAACTCCAAAAAGGGCAGCACTAAGAAGTTTTGCAATCACTGGAACACCTACAATCCTTATAAATATTATTAGTTAAAAGCATTTCTTATATGCCGAAATTCTTTCAATATATTCTCTTTAAAGTATATCGAAATAACATCAAAACGGTATATTTTATTCTTTAATTGTCTTTTCTGTATAAAATATTCAGCTACTCTTCTTATTTTATTCTTTTTCTTTAATGTAATAGCCTCTTCCGGGAGTCCGTATTTTTTAGATTTTCTGCTTTTTACTTCGATAAAGCATATACAATTTTTCTTTTCGGCAATAATATCAATCTCTCCAAAGAGTACTTTAAAATTTTTTTCTAAAATATTGTATCCATTTTTAACTAAAAAGTCACATGCGATATTTTCCCCTTTTTCTCCAACATTATTCATTTCTATTCCATCTTTGTATGTCTTTAATTCTTGTCAAACAAAAGTAAATTGTTTTTTCCACTTAAAACACTTTTAAAGGTTTTCCGGTGAATGGGACAGATGCCATACTCCTTTATTGCAATTATGTGTCTTTTTGTTCCATACCCTGAATTTTTGTTAAATTGATATTCTGGATACTTTTTGTGCATATCCTGCATAATCTTATCACGATAAACCTTGGCTACAACAGAAGCTGCAGCAATTGATATACTACTGTCCTCGCCTTTTATAATATTATTTTGCTCTATTCTAATATATGGTATTTTGAAGGCATCTACTAGAATATAATCGGGTGTTTTTTCCAGACCAATAATAGCTCTTTTCATTGCCAAAAAAGTAGCCTGAGCAATGTTTATTTTTTCAATAATTTCCGACTCAACAATCCCAATTCCAACACTGCTTGATTTATCTATAATTAATTGAAAAAGAGTTTCTCTTTTTTTTCTGGATAATTTTTTTGAATCTTTTAAAAAAGCAATAAAAAATTCTTCAATATTTTTAATAACAACTGCAGCAGCAACAACTGGACCCGCCAAAGATCCACGGCCTACTTCATCGATTCCAGCAATAAATTTATATCCTTTAGAAAGACACCTCTTCTCATAAATTTTTAAACTTTCAATTCTTTTTCTCTCTTGAAAGAGGATCCTAATATTATTCCTTAAATGATATATTTTGTTTGTATAATGTTTTTTATTCAATTTACTTAAAAATATTTTGCCCTGATTAAATTTTTTCTAAGCCATTAATCCCTTTTGTCCAACTCTATTCCTTAAGTAGTATAGTTTTGCTTTTCTGGCAGAGCCTCTTTTTATAAGTTCGATTTTTTCAATATTTGGAGAATTTAATGGAAATATTTTTTCTACCCCTATTCCCTTGGTAACTTTTCTTACTGTTATTGTTTCACGACTTCCACCATGCTTGCGAGCAATTAATATACCTCTAAATATCTGTATTCTCTTTCTATCCCCTTCGATAATCTTTTGGTGAACTTCTATTAAATCACCGGTATTCATATCAAAGGTTTCTTTTTTTAATTGTGCATTTTCGATATCTTTTATAAAATCCATTATTGTTTCCCTTTCTTTTCGTTTTTGTCTGTTTTTAACTCATTTAATATTCTTATTTCTTCCTTAGTAAATTTTCTATTTATTAATAAATCAGGCCTTTTTTTTATAGTTTCAATTAAAGATTGTTTTTTTCTCCATTTATCGATTTTTTCATGATCTCCAGATAATAAAATATCAGGTACCTCATATCCCATATATTTTTCAGGCCTTGTAAAATGAGGGTAATCAAGCAAACCATTATAGAAAGAATCATTAACCATTGATTCTTCTTTTCCCAATACACCTGGTATCATACGAACTAAAACATCAACCATTACCATTACAGGGATCTCTCCCCCGGTAGTCACATAATCACCAATGGATACTTCTTCTGCTTTAAGAATATGACGAACTCGTTCGTCAATTCCTTCATATCTTCCACATATAAATATTATCTCTTTTTCTTCTAATAATTTCTTTGCCATATCTTGATTAAATACTTTTCCCTGTGCCGATGTAAGAATAATTTTTCCACTGGTTTGCTTATTTTTTTTTGCCTTAATAGACTCTATCGCTTCAACAATCGGACCAGGTTTTAAGACCATTCCAGGACCTCCGCCATAAGAGTAATCATCAACGCTTCTATGCTTATCCTTGGTAAAGCTCCTGATATCTATAATACTAATATTAACTAATTTTTTTTGTAATGCCCTTTTGATAATGCTCTCTGAAAATGGTGATAAAAACATTTCAGGGAAAATTGTCAATATGCTTATTTTCATAATATTCTGCGCTTCTTTCTTATATGATCGCGGAAAAATATTATTCAACAATTTTAATAATTGTCTTTTTCTCACTTGTAATTGTAGCTGCTTTTAATATAGTTCGGATAGCTTTAATAACTTTTCCCTGTTTTCCAATAACTTTACCTATATCGGAGGGATCAACGCTGATTTCCAAAATATTCATACTTTCTTCGCTAACTTCTTTTATTTTTACTTGCTCTGGAAAACCTGTTATTGATTTTAATAAAAACTCAACAGTGTCCTTCAAAATATTATTCCCTCAAATTATTTTTGTTAATAATACTTTATTTTTCTAATATACCATTTTTCTTGAAAAGTGATTCGACTGTTTTAGTCATTTCAGCCCCTTGTTCCAGCCATTTTAAACTTTCTTCTTTATCCACCTTGAAGGTATAAGGTTCATTTGTTGGCTGGTAATAACCTAACATTTTTATAAATCTTCCGTCTCTCGGTTTACGTGAATCAATTACAACAATTTTATAGGAAGGATTTTTCTTAGCGCCTTCTCTTCTTAATTTTATTTTTGCTGACATATATTTCCTCCGTGTATATTTTTTTAAATATTTTTTAATTTGTACATTTTTATAATTATTTTACCTGATAAATGAAGCAAAATTTTGCTTGCCTGGTCCATGTTTAAGCATTTTTTTCATTTTAAAGAATTGCTTTAATAATCGATTTACATCGCTAACGACTGTACCGCTCCCTCTTGCAATTCTTCTTCTTCGACTTCCATTAATAATATCCGGGTCACTTTTTTCCTTTTTAGTCATTGAACATATAATTGCTTCAACTTTACCTAATTCCTTTTCACTGTCATTTAAATTACTGCTTAATATTTTGGAAAAACCATGACTTTGCATTGGCAGCATATCAAATATTTTGTCTAGTGAACCCATATTTTTTATTCTTTTTAATTGTTCATAAAAATCATTTAAATCAAATTGCTCTCTAAATTCCTTTTTGCTTAATTTTTTTAATTCATTATGGTCATAATTTGCCTCTATCTTTTCTATTAAGCTTATAGTATCACCCATGCCTAAAATTCTTGAAGACATTCTATCTGGATAAAATGCTTCCAGATCAGTGATCTTTTCTCCAACTCCTATATATTTGATAGGCAAAGAAGTTATGCTTTTAATCGAAAGAGTTACTCCTCCTCGTGCATCTCCGTCCAATTTCGTTAATATAAATCCGTCTATCCCGACTTCCTGATTAAAGGTATTGGCAACCTGTAATGCATCTTGACCCATCAATGAATCTAAAACTAATAATGTCTCATTTATGTTTATTTCTTTTTTAATTTCCTTAATCTCTTCAATAAGATTTTTGTCAATGTGCAACCTTCCGGCTGTATCAATAATAACTATATCTTTTCTGTTGTTTTTTGCATAATCTAACGCAGCATATATAGTCTTTATTGAGCTTTCATTGAGACCTCTTGAAAAAACTTCTACTTCAGCTTTTTCCCCCATCACCTGCAATTGTTCGATAGCTGCTGGTCTAAATTTATCACATGCCACTAACATTGGAAAATGCCCCTGGCTCTTCATTTTTAAAGCCAGTTTAGCTGCTGTAGTTGTCTTACCAGAGCCTTGAAGTCCGACCATAAGTATTATTGTTGGACTATCTAAACCAACCTTTACTTCAATTTTACTTTGGGAGCTTCCAAGTATTTCAGTTAAAACTTCATAAGTAATTTTAATCATCTGCTGACCAGGTGTTAAAGCTTTTGACAATTCTTCTTCACTGGCCCGTTTTTCTAATTTAGCAATAAACTCCTTAACTACTTTGTAATTTACATCTGCCTCCAGAAGTGCTAATTTAACTTCTCTCAGGGAATTTTTAATATCCTGCTCTGTGATTTTGCCCTTATTTTTAAAATTATTTAATATACTTTGTAATTTTTCTGATAGTATCCCTAACATATCTTATGCCTCATAATTTACTTAAATAACTTAGAAAGATTTTTATAATATCATATTAAATGAATTTCTTCCAGAAGTTATATTTAGAAAATAGAAATATTTAATTCTTAATAATATTCTTAACTATTTATTTCTTTATTTATTCTTTATTGTGTATTGATAAAAATTAAATTCTATACCAGTATATAGAAAATTATAAATAGTGTCAATCAAGTATAGCTTCGATAAATTTATCAGATTCATATTTGGATAAATCAGATATTTTTTCGCCAAAAGTTATAAAAGAGACCGGAATTGACAAATCTTTTTGTATTGAAAGAACAATCCCACCTTTGGCAGTGCCATCTAATTTAGTTAAAGCTAAATCACTAATATTAAGGCATTTATTAAAATATTTTGCTTGGGCAAGGCCATTTTGCCCGGTGGTCGCATCAATCACTAATATTATTTTAAAAATCGAATCCTGTGCAGCTTTTATAATGACTTTTTTTACTTTTTCAAGTTCTTTCATTAAATTCTGTTGAGTATGCAATCTTCCGGCAGTATCAATCAATATCAAATCCTTCTTTTTAGCTAATGCTGACTGAATTCCATCAAATACAACTGAAGCAGGATCCGCACCTTCAGACGTTTTTAAAGTTTCAACCCTGGAATCATTTCCTAATAATGTTAACTGGCTTATAGCACCAGCCCTGTAGGTATCTGCAGGCACTAACAATACATTATTTCCCTTGTTTCGAAAATAATATGATAGTTTACCTGTAAAGGATGTTTTTCCCGTCCCATTTACTCCTACAACCATAATTATATTTAGCTTATCTGGTTTAATTTCAAAACTATTTTTATTGTTTGGAATCATTTCCAATAATATATTCTTTAATTCTTTTTTAAAAAAATTAAAGTCCTTTACTTTAAACTGATGCAAATTAATGTATTCAAATTTTTCTAATATTTCATTTGTCAACCCTGGTCCAATATCAGATAATATTAATAGCTCTTCAATTTTTTCTAATAAATCATTTTTATCCTTTATGGCATCAGAGAAAAGCAAATCGTATTTATCGATTATACTATTTCTTGATTTTTTTAATCCTTTTTTTAATGAAGAAAATATATTATTAATTTTTGCTATCCTCCGAGTCTAATATTTTTACAGACATTAATTTTGAAATGCCCGAATCTTCCATAGTAATGCCATAAAGAGCATCCGCTGTTTCCATTAATCCTCTTTGATGGGTAATTATGATTATTTGAGCATCTTTAAAATCTTCATTCTTAAAGAATGTTGCCAACCTTGCTGCATTTGACTCATCCAATGCTGAGTCAATTTCATCAAAAAAACAAAAAGGACTGGGGTTTGCTTTCCATAATGCAAACAATAGTGCTATCGCTGTTAAAGATTTTTCTCCTGTGGATAATAGCGAAATGTTTTGTAATTTTTTCCCGGGAGGTTGAACCATTAATTCAATCCCTGTCTCTAATATATTACTTTCATTGGTTAGCTTCAATGATGCCTGTCCACCCCTAAATAATCTATTAAAAATGTCCTTAAAACTACTTTCCACCTTCAAAAATGTTCCGTAAAAATTTTCTTCAGCCACACGATCGATTTCATTTATAAGGTCAACCAATCTTCCTTTTGATTTTATAATTTCTTCCCTTTTTAATTTAAGTTCATTATATCTATCAGCATGTTTTTGATACTCCTGCATTGCATCAAAATTTATTTGTCCCATCGCAGAAATTTTCTCTTTATAGTCAGTTATTTTATTAATAGCCTCTTTTTGGCTGCTTGCCTCATTTTTACAATCTAATATTTCATCAATTGAAGAATTATATTGTTTATTTATTGTATTTAGTAGGTTATTTATCTTTTCCTGGTTTTGCACCTTGTTCATTTCATATTCATGTAATTTATTCTTTTTCTCTTCAATTAAGTCCTGATTATTTTCAATTTTTTCACGTGCATTTCTTAAAATATTATCCTGTTTTTTATTGTCTTCCCTATAAGTTAATTTTTTTTCATTCATTATTTGTACTTGGCTAACAACTTCTTTTAATTTTTTTTCTAATACAGATTCTTGTTCTATTAATATTTTTTTCTCATTATTATAATATCTGATTCTTTCTTGCTTTTCCTTTTCTTCACTATTATAAGTTTGTATGAAATTATCCATTTCTATTTTACGTTTTTCTAATATTCCTTTTCTCTCTGAATTCCAATTGATTTTCATTTTGTTATTTTCAATATTTTTTTTCAATTTTTCAATGTCTTTATTGCATATATTGTTCAATTTTTGTATACAATGGTGAAAAAACTGAAAAGATTCCAGATACTCTTCTATTTTGCCTATTTTTTCCTTAAATATTTTCAGTTTATTGCTCAATAGCAACTTTTTATTTTCTTCTTCTTCAATCTTTAAAGCCAATGACCCTGATTGATTTTCAATCCTGTCTTTTTTCTTGTAAATTTCAACAATATTGTCACTTTCCCTGCTCATCTTTGTTTCTAATTCTTTTAGTTCTATTTCAATGTTTTTTTCTTGATATTTTAATTGATTAATTTTATTTTTTATCCTGCTTAAGTTGTTTTCATTTTTATTCTTTTTAATATAGATTTCCTGAATATCTTTTTTTAATTGAATAACTTTCTCCTCGGGTAAAAGATTCTTATCAGTAATATCATCATTGGAAAAAATGTTTAAAGTTATAGTTCCGTTTAAATCTATCATTACGCCATCTAAATCAACTATTGTCCATTGCTCTGTAATTTTTCTAAATATATCGAGCGCACTTGTGGTATTTTTAACAATGAGAACATGACCTAAGAGACACTCAAATAAAGAATTATATTCATCTTTATACGTTATAAGTGTGTTAGCAAATCCAATTATATTTAAATTATTTTTTTGATTTTCTAAAAATATTGTTTTTGCTAACTTTTTATCAATATTGTTTTTGCTAATATTATTAGAAAATAATCTAATCTGCCCTAGATTATTTTCCTTTATAAACTTATTTAAATCTTGAATTCTTGTACCATCATTTATCTTTAGAAATTGAAGATTATTTTTTAACAATATCTTGATAATTTTATTTAAGTTGTCTGGTACATGTCGTATAATATTGTTAATATCTTTAAATAATTCTATATTCTGAAAACCATTTTTAATAAATAATTCTTCGTCTATTTTTTTTATCTTATTTGGGTTGTTTTTAATTAACTCTTCCAGAAATTCCTTTTCTTTTCTTTTTAGAATTATATCATTGTCAAATTCCTTTATAGTTTTAAAATTATCAGTAACAGCTATATTGTTTTTATCTAATTCATCCTCAATCTTTTTCTTTTTATCATTCAATTGGGCAATATTAATTTTTATATTTGTGATAATTTTTTCTTTTTCGACAAATATTTTTTCATTTCTATTAAATTCATCACGCAAGTTCTTAGTTTCTTTTTTTATGGCCAAAATACTTGATTCAACTGAGCTTAAAACTGTTTCATTTTTAATTATTTCTTCCCTATATTTTTTTACATGCTCATCACTAAATTTTTGGTAGGAACTCTCGGTACTTTGTAATAGATTGCTGTAGTATTTATATTTTTCCTTATACTTTTCTAAATATAAATTATCGTTTTTACAATTTTCCATAATTAATTGATATTGTTTTTCTGATTCCTGCAAATCAGCCTCTATATCTGATATGTTTTTTGTGAATTTATTGAATTGATTTTTTGTATTCTGAATTTCTTTCTCAGTGCTATCAGTCCTTTGGTCTAAATCATTAATTTTTTGTTTTATTAATATTAGTCTATTATTAATGTTAACTTTTTCTTTATCTAAATTTTCCAGACAATTTTCACAATTAATTAACTCATTCTCAATATTCATTTTTTCTTTTTCTACTAATTTGATTTCATCTTTAAATTGTTTTGTGTGATTACTGAATTTCTCTATTTCCTTGTTCAGCAGGTGAAAATTATTTTCATGCTTTTTAGTATTTTTGTAATATAGAATATATTGTTGGCTTAAAAGATAATATTCTAACTTCTTTATATTATCTCGATAATAATGATAAGAATTTAGATTATCTGTCTTTTCTTTGTAATGTTGAAGACTTTCTTTAACTTCTGAAATAATATCATCTATCCTTACTAAGTTACTTTTAACTTTCTCTAATTTTTTTAAAACATTGTCTTTTTTTGTTTTGTAATTAGAAATATTTGATGCTTCTTCAAATAATATTCTTCTTTCCGAAGGTTTGGCATTTAATATAAATTCAACTTTCCCTTGGGCTATAATAGAGTATGAATTCCTCCCCACTCCTGTCCCTGAAAATATCTCGTGTATATCCTTCAGCTTGCAAGGCATTCCATTAATGTAATTATCAGTATCACCTGAGCGATAAATAATCCTTTTTAATTCAACTTCTTCAGAGTCAATTGATAGCTTTTTATCTGAATTGTCAAACAGTATAGATACTTCGGCAAGGTTACGCATTTTTTGTTGACTGCTTCCAGCAAAAATCATATCAGTTAAATTATTGCCTCTCAGTGATCGTATATTCTGCTCACCCAGTATCCATCTTACTGCATCTATAATATTGCTCTTACCACATCCATTTGGGCCTACTATGACAGTTATACCAGGAGTTATATTTAATTTTATTTTATTTGCAAATGATTTAAATCCCTTGATATCAATCTCTTTTAAATACAATAAAATCCCTTTCTTAAAGATTCTATATTTGATTTATAGCCTGATAAGCGGCATTTTGTTCCGCTTCCTTTTTACTTATCCCTGAACCTTTTCCATAAAGTTTATTTTTTATAAAAACTACTGCATAGAATGTTTTTTTATGGTCAAGTCCTTCATCGTTAATTATTTTATACTGTGGCAGGCAATCGAACTTTTTTTGTGTTATTTCCTGCAATATTGTTTTATAATCTTTTACATTATCTATTTCTAAAATATTTTCTATTTCTTTATTTTTTATCACACTATCAATTAGTGTTTTACAGGGCTTTAATCCTCCGTCTAAATATAAAGCCCCAAAACATGCCTCCAAACAATCAGCTAAAATAGAAAATTTCCCTCTTCCTCTCTTTAAATCAACACTCTTCCCGGTAAGAATATTTTTATCTAATTCTATAAGGTAAGCCATTTTCACTAAAAAAGTCTGACTAATAATCTTTGATTTTAATATAGATAACTTGCCTTCTGAGAAAAAAGGAAATTTATTAAATAAATATTCACTAAGAATCAAATTAATTACTGAATCTCCAAGAAACTCCAATCTTTGAAAATCATTAATTTTATTTTTTTCTATTTGTTTAAAATATGAAGTATGTGTAAGTGCATTTTTAAGTAGCTCAGGGTTTTTAAAGTTGTAACCTAATATTTCTTCAATTTTTTCCAAAACTATCTTACATGCTCCCTATTATGTATACTTCTTCTATCTCATCTAAAATCCTACTATTAAATCTTTTATTACTCTTTATCTTCCAAATATCTGATTACATCACCAACTGATTTAATTTTTTCAGCATCCTCATCAGAAATTTCTATATCAAATTCTTCTTCAAATGCCATAATCAACTCAACAATATCCAGAGAATCAGCACCTAAATCATCTATAAATGAGGAATCCTCGCCTATTTTATCCTCCTCAACACCAAGTTGGTCAACAATTATCTTTTTTACTTTTTCCAATGTTTCCATTTTGATTACTCCTTATTTCTATAATTTAACATATTAAAAGAAGGTTTTTTTAAATCTTTATCCATTGAAACCATTATAAGTTTTGCAGTGAATACTTCTGTATTATCACATCTTATATGTATAGATACAAGATATTTATTACTTTTTTTTGTTGCAATTTTTGCCTTGGCAACTAAAAGCTGACCTATATATACCGGATTTTTATATCTTAGTCTGGCAATTCCGGTTAACACAACATCTGCATCAATAATAGCCATAGCTAAAGAATCTGCCAGAGAAAAAATGTAGTGGCTCCTAACTAACTTGCTATTACCGAAGGCCATATCTTTGCTGGTATGCATTGTGGCTATTCCACTTTTGCCTAATTCAATATCAATCAAATCCCCTATTATATCTTTTTTGTTTAAAGCCTTTACTTTTGATGAGGCTTTTTGGGCGAGCATAATTACTCTTTTTCGCATTTCTGGTATTCCCATTTCTAACCTATCTAATCTAATAGTTTGAATGCTCACTTTAAATAATTTTGATAATTGTTCATCTGATAGAAATGGATTTTCTGTAACTTTTTCCTTTATTTTTTCTTGTCGCTTTACTTTTGAAAAATTTTTTGACATTTTCTATAAGAGCACCTATTAAAAGTTGTTATTACTATTTACTGGTAGTATATACAATAACATAAATATAATCAAGCAAATACCAGCAAATATTTTATCTAATATTTATTGTTTAATATTTTTTATAAAAAATGATTTTTCTTTAAAGATATATTTTTTTCTTTAAAGATATATTAATGCAATATTAAGACATAACAAAATTATAGAGTGCTACACCTTAGTAGCTGTAACACTCTATAAAAAATCGGGTCATGTTAAATTCATTTAACAATTAATAAAATAATTTAACAATATTATTATGATTTTGTTTCTGCTGTGCTTTTCTCAATATCTTGTATAATTTTTTCTCCGTTATAGTAACCACAAGATGGACAAACATGATGAGGGAGTTTAAATTCATGGCATCTAGGGCACTCAATTAAATTAATTGATTTTTGTGCAAGATGACTTCTGCGTTTATTTTTTCTTGATTTGGATGTTTTCCTTTTCGGGCAAGCCAATTTATTCCTCCTTATTTAATTTGTATCCTTTATTATTGTAAAATTATTACATCACAACAACAAATTATATAAAATATTTTTAATATTTGCAAATATTAATTTATTAATATTATATTTCTTTAAATACCTTTTGCCTGTAGAGCTGTTACTGCAACAACATCTGCTATTTCGGAAGGAGTACACCCTCTGGATAAGTCATTTACCGGTTTACGCATACCCTGGGATA
>JAQVMU010000014.1 GCA_028703475.1 Atribacterota bacterium
AAAAAAAAGGTTTCCATTTTCCCATTTATATTACTTGTATATTCAAAAAAGAATCCAAAAAGTCACAGAAATGATGGAAAAATGAAAGGAAGAAGAAATGGAAGAAATAAAGGAATGGGAAAAAGAAGTAATAGATATCATTAAAGAACATATTGTTGAAAGGGATTTAGGTGAAGAGTATTAGTTTGAATACCAGTTGTAGTTGATTTATATTATAATCTACATTAGTTTGCTGATTATTAATCTTTTGATTTTAGAGATTAAACTGCCAGTATATCAGATAGAATATAAAGGTGAATAAAATTTTTTCTTGTTTTTTTGATATTCAGTGTTACAATCATTATAATAAAAACATTATTTATTTTACCTGTTATTATAAGCAGGTAATAAAGGGGGAGATTGTATTTGAAAATTGCACTGGATATTATGGGTGGTGATTATAGCCCTGAAGAAACTGTAAAAGGAGCTTCACTCTTTTTACAGTTTAATAAATGTGAAATTACACTTTTAGGAGAAAAGAGATTAATAGAAGAAGGAATAAAAAAATACCCTTTTGATACCGGAAAATTCGAGATAATTGATTGTCCTGATAAAATAGCAGGGAATGCCCTTCCCACAGAAATTATTAAAGGGAAAAAGAACTCTTCAATAATGGTTGGGATGGATTTAATTAAAGAAGGAAAAGTTGAGGCATTTGTATCTGCAGGTAACAGCGGTGCAGTTATGGCTGCGGCACTTTTAAAATTAGGTTGCATTCCGAATATACGACGTCCGGCAATCGCAGGTATCATACCGAGTTTAAAGGGCCATAAGGTTCTTTTGGATATAGGTGCTAATGTTGACTGCAGACCGGTTCATCTGGTTCATTTCGCATTAATGGGATCTTCTTATGCCAGACATGAATTAGGAATAGAAGACCCAAAAGTAGCATTGGTAAATATTGGTGAAGAAAAAAATAAAGGAAATCGTCTCAGCAGAGAAACATATACATTACTGTCAAAAAGGTCAGATATAAACTTTATTGGCAATATTGAGGGAAGAGATATTTTTATGGGTAATGCTGATGTGATTGTTTGTGACGGTTTTGTAGGGAATATTATTTTAAAAACAGCTGAAGGACTTGCAAGTATGTTTATGACAGATTTTAAGGTAAGCATCTTAAGAAATCTTCCTGAAGACAATACTATAAAAATGTTAAAAGAAAAATTCACTGAATATTCCCAAAAAAGAAGTTACAAAACCTATGGAGGAGCTCCGCTTTTAGGTGTAAACGGTCTGTGTTTTATCTGTCACGGCAGATCCAAAGCAGAAACCATTAAAAATGCACTCCAGAATGCATGTGTATTTGCAGAAAATAATGGACTTGAACATCTGAAAGAGCTTAACTTTAAATCAAAATAAACGTCCCAGAATAAAGCCTACCAATAAACCGATTAAAAAAATGGTAGTAAGAATTCTGGCATCTTTAACCATTGCTATTCCTTTAAAGCGAATTACAATTAAAGAGACAAAATAAGCAGCAACATTGAGCGTAACAAATATTGGCCAGGTAATTACCTTTGTAATTATCGGGCCAATGTGAGGAATTGATTGAATTAGTGTCAGGGAATAGGTAAACAGATGGCTGAACATTTCGATACCTATTCCTATTAATGCAAGTAATGCTGCTATTAGTATATTGTCTATATTACTGTACTTAAACAGATAGTAGGAGAGAGCTATTAAAAGAATAGACAAAAAGATATTCCAAGTTGAGATTTGACCTTTATTCGGAATTCTTGGTTTAAATTTGTGAGTATTCTGCTTTTCTTGTTTAGAGCTACTATAATTCATATTTATTTAAAATTACCCCGGTTTAATATATATTTAACAATTAACAGTTTGTTTAATTTTTAAAAAGAAAAAATAAAAGAATTTTAATAAAAAATCATAGCTTTTGTTTCATCTTATAGAAGTTTTATGTTTATTGTCAAATCTATAATACAAAATACAGGATAACCCCTGAAATAATCGTTAATGGAATAGCAAATAAAAGCCTTAATCCAAAAATGTATGGTTCGAAAAAAATAAAATCATAAGCAATGCGACTTAGTCCAATTGCTCCATAACCAATAAGCATGGTTATGATTATACTTACATGCGCTCCTTTCTGGAGGAGAGAATGAATAATAGGATATACTGCGTATGGTCCACCCTGCAATAATCCTGCCAGAATACCTCCGCTAATAATCCCCTTCAAGCCACTTTCCTTGCCAAACCATTGAATAATCAATTCATCAGGTAGTAAAATATTTATTGCCTGAGCAATCAACATTGCTGCAAATATCAGTGGAAGAAGGCTGAAGAATGAGCCAAGAGCTTCTGTGAAACTTTTCCTGGCAGCTTCCGGTTTATTTATAAATAAATACAGATATAATACAAAAGCTCCCAGTATGATAATTCGCTGAGCCCAGTTTTTACCGATAAAAAAAATAATCCAATTCATGATATTAACCCCCTATATCTTTCATTAGTATAGCATGGCAAAATGTTTTATTAAAAAAATAGACCTGAGATGTAATATTTGTTAAAATCATAATATTCATTTATTAAAATAGTTATTATCCATAATAATAAAAAACTTTCTATGGGAAATTATAAGGATGGATAACACTATATATCTATAATTTATAATTATATAATATTAAAACAGCAGGTGTTAGTGATGTCTTTTCTGTCGATGCTTTTCCTGGCAATTGGTTTAGCTATGGATGCGTTTGCTGTTTCTATTTCAGGCGGCATAGTTTCATCAAATGTACATTTTTTATATGCTTTCAGGATTGCATTATTATTTGCTCTTTTTCAAATGATAATGCCTTTTCTTGGATGGTGGCTGGGACAAAGTGTCAGCCATTATATAGTAAACTATGACCACTGGGTTGCATTTGTGCTCCTGTCAATAATAGGAGGAAGGATGATTCATGAGTCCTTTAAGGACAAAAAAAAATGCAAACCCATTGATTTTAATAAAATATCAGTGCTAATATTTCTGGCAATTGCAGTAAGTATTGATGCTTTTATTGCAGGTGTCGGTATTTCATTATTAAATATTAATATTACACCAATTATTATTACTATCGGAATAATCACTTTTCTTTTTTCACTGATAGGTGTAAAAATTGGTAAAATACTGGGATGTTTGGTTGAAAGATATGCTGAGCTGACTGGTGGAATAATACTAATACTAATTGGGATTCAGATTTTGGTACAACATTTGTATTTTTAAGCACAAAGACAGGCTTGATTGAAAGGTTCATGTTTTAAAAGATAAGCCATTTGATTTGGTTGCATAATATATAAATAATATAAATTATAAAGAGGTAAAAATGTACAAATTTAAGAAGAAAAAATTTCCCTATAAAACTATTGTAATATCATGTTTATTGTTTTTAGCACTATTAATTACATTAAATGGCTGTATTTTTATCCCCAAAGGCTCTATTTATGTAACCAGTGAGCCTTCCGGGGCAAAAATATATCTTAATGGTGAAGATACAAACAAAGAAACACCAGCAATGATTTCAAATATTTTTTCCGGTTCTTATTCAATCAAAGTAAACTTAGAGGAAAAAGCTATTACCAGGGAAGAATTAGTAGAAGTATTTCAAAAGCAAGTTACATCTGTACATTTTGAATTACTGCCGGTTGTGACTTATAGGGCCTTATGTGTGGGTGTTAATGATTATAAAGATCCCGGTATAACTGATTTACGCGCACCTTCGTATGATGTTGAGAGAATTACTGAGGTTTTTGAAAATTCACGTTTTGGCGATGAGGAGCACACTTTCAACAGCATAGATGTCCTTCTTGGCAGTCAGGCTACCCGAAATAATATACTGCAGGCGATTACATCATCTTTTTCTGAAGCAGACCAGAATGATGTTTCATATTTCTATTTTTCAGGGCATGGTTGGGGCGGTAATGGAAATATAAGCACTATCTTGCCTTATGATGCTGATGCAGGTGATGAATATAATGATATCAGTGCAGATGATCTGGCATCAGCTCTTAGCATGATTCCCGGAACCAAAGTCGTAATCCTTGATTCCTGCTTTTCTGGGGGATTTATTGGAAAAGATGCTTATGTTGCTACTCGCAGAATGGAGATAAATGATACTAAACAGTATAATGATAATATAATAAATTCCTTTGAAAAATATGACTTGCAATTAAGCAAGGATAACCTCGCAAAAAACTCATTTAAAGTAATAACTTCAGCCTCTAGCAATCAACTTTGCTATGAAACTCTTTATCATCCGGTTGATGGCAATCCTTTCGGATACTTCTCTGCTTCGATATGTGACGGTTGTGGATACAATGATTTTTTCCCACCTTTCCCGGCTGATTTTAATACCGATAGCAAAATTACCATCAACGAAATATACGAACATGTTGTTGAATTACTAAGAGGTATAAACCAGGATGCCCAGGTCTATCCTGCTAACTCTTCCTTTTCATTTATAGAATACTAAATAAATGTAATGAGCTGTAAAGGTTGACAAATAGCTTATATTCGATATAATAAGTACACGAGTTATTATTTCAGAATAAAAATATAAAAATATAAGCTAAAAATATATATAGTTATTACACATAGTCTCTAATTATCAAATCATATTGCTTCTTTGGCTACCTCAGTGCTGGATGAAATTATCCGTTAGTTTATCTTGAAAATCATTACAAGTCTAAAGATTTGTAATCAAATAATAACTATAGAATTATAAGTATTATTCTGGTTTAATTAACAAAAATTCGCAGGAAGACTGTGAATTAAAAATAAAAGGAAGGTGAAAGAATTTGAAAAAAAATTATTTTAACATTCTTATAACCGTTTTGGTTATAGCAGGTTTAGTACTAAGTTTTGGAATTAGTACAATGGCAAAGGGAACAGTTGTTTTTGGGGATGCAGGATGGGAAAGTATTCGTTTCCACAGCTATGTTGCCGGAATCATAATGGAAGAAGGCTATGGGTACACCATGGATATGGTTTCCGGATCAACACCGGTTGCATTGTTAGGTATGAGACAGGGAGATATTGATGTTCAAATGGAGATGTGGACCAGTAATATAGCCGAAATTTATCAAGAAGCAATTGATTCCGGTGATGTTGTAGAGTTGGGCATTAATTTTGATGGTAATACACAGGGTTTATATGTACCCACTTTTGTAATTGAAGGAGATTCTGAACGGGGTATAGAACCAATGGCTCCCGGATTAAGAACAGTAAAAGACCTGGCTGATTACTGGCAGGTTTTTGAAGACGAAGAGGATAGATCTAAAGGTAGAATATACGGTTCACCTCCAGGATGGGCTGTTGATGAAATCATGAGAACAAAAGTTGAAACCTATGGTCTTGATGAATACTATAACTATTTCAGCCCTGGATCAGATACTGCTTTAGCAGCAGCTATTGTTTCATCTTACGAAAGAGGAGAACCTATTGTTGCTTATTACTGGGAACCTACCTGGGTTATGGGAATGATGGACATGACACTTTTGGAAGATGAGCCCTACAGTGAAGAGCTCTGGAATAATGGTTATGCCTGTGAATTTGAGGCTATGCAAATTACCATAGCTGCAAATTCTAATTTTCCGGAAAGAGCTCCTGAGTTGGCGGAATTTTTAGGCAAATATCGCACCAGTGAACAATTAACCAATGAAGCCTTGGCTTATATGATGGAAAATGAAACTGATGAGGAAGATGCAGCTATGTGGTTCTTGAAGACAAGAGAAGATATCTGGACTGAATGGGTTCCTGAAGATATTGCTCAGAAAGTAAAAGAATCATTATAATTTTTATTGTCAAGTATTATAATAAATTTTATAATTAATAAAAATAGTTGTATTTAACGTCAAATATAGAAGTTCCAAAATTACTAGATTATAAATTGTAGAAAGGAAAGTTGCCTGCCTTAATTGTACCTAATTAAAGCAGGCAACATTATCTAAAGATGACAAATATGTTTTTAAATTTTCCCGAAGCATGGCAAATAAATTTTGGCAAACACGTAGGAAATTTTGTTAGATGGATTGTTCAAAATTATTCTGCCGTCTTTGATGCTATCAAGGATGGCATTTTGTGGTTTTTACTGCAAACCAGGGGATTGTTTTTATGGATTCCCTGGCCGGTTTTTATTATAATTGTGTTTATTTTAGGATGGAAAATCAGGAACTGGAAATCAGGAGTTACTTTTGCTGGTTTAATATTTCTGATTGGTGTTATGGGTCTTTGGGAAGAAATGATGCTGACTTTATCAGTAGTACTGGTAGCAGTTGTTATTGCAGGCCTTATAGGTGTGCCATTAGGTATACTGGTCGCTTATAACGAGAGATTGGAAACTATTGTTAAACCAATTCTCGATGCTATGCAGACCATGCCAAGTTTTGTTTACCTGATTCCTGCAATCATGCTGTTTGGATTAGGGACTGTTCCTGCAGTATTCGCAACAGTTGTATATGCAACCCCTCCGGCAATCCGTCTGACTGATCTGGCTATAAAGGGGGTTTCCAGGGAGATGGTAGAAGCAGGACATGCTTTCGGTTCAACGACCTGGCAAATTTTAACTAAAATTGAATTACCCCAGGCTTTTCCGACTATTATGATGGGAATCAACCAGACAACAATGCTGGCAATGTCAATGGTAGTTATTTCTTCAATGATTGGCGCCCAGGGACTGGGCTTAAATGTTTTGCAGGCTATTAATAGAATCGATATCGGAATGGGATTTGAAGCCGGGATAAGCATTGTGTTTTTAGCTATCATTATTGATAGAATTACTCAGGGAATTGCAAATAAGTATAAATATCCCAAATAAGAAAAAAATAAACCGGAATTTTAAGGAGCTTACCATGAGCGTAAAAATAAAAGTTGAGAACTTAACAAAAATATTCGGGAAAAATCCCAAAGAAATACTCAAGAGAATTAAAAAAAACCAGTCAAAAGACAAAATTTTCAAAGATACAGGACATACTGTTGGGGTTAGAAATGCCTCTTTTTCAGTTAATGATGGAGAAATATTTGTCATTATGGGTCTTTCCGGAAGCGGCAAATCTACACTAATAAGATGCTTAAATATGATTAATGTTCCCACCAAGGGAAGCATATTTGTCGATAATGAAAATATAGTGAAGTATAATAAGCAACAATTACGTGAATACAGACAAACAAAGGCTACCATGGTGTTCCAAAACTTTGGCCTACTGAACCATCGGACTGTTTTAGGTAATGTGGAATATGGTTTGGAAGTAAAAGGTATGCCATCAGAGGAAAGAAAAAAAATTGCCATGGAAACAATAGAGTCAGTAGGTCTTTCCGGATGGGAGGATAAGTATATTACCGAATTAAGCGGGGGAATGCAGCAAAGAGTAGGTTTAGCCAGAGCACTTGCTAATAATCCGGATATTTTATTGATGGATGAGCCATTCAGTGCCCTTGACCCGTTAATCAGAAGAGATATGCAGCTGGAATTGCTTGATATTCAGTCAAAACTGCAAAAAACAATAGTATTTATAACTCATGATGTTAATGAAGCCTTTAAGTTAGGTGACAGAGTTGCAGTAATGAAAGATGCTGAAATTGTTCAAATAGGAACCGCTGAAGATATTTTAAATAACCCTTCAAATGCCTATATTGAGGATTTTGTTAGAGATATTGATCGTTCAAAAGTATTACAGGCTAAGCATATTATGTTTAAGCCTGGTGCTTTAGTAAAAAATACACAAGGACTCAAAGTTGCAATCAGGGAAATGGAATCAAATGGCATTTCCAGTGTATTTGTAGTCGGAGAAAATCGTAGATTAGAAGGAATCGTTACTATCGATGATGCTGTTGAAGCAGTCAAAACAAAGAAAAAATTATTTGATATCATAAAACAGGATTATTTTACCACTGACGAAGAGACTTATGTACAGGATCTTATTCCAAAGGCAATTGAAAGCAAATATCCTATTGCTGTTGTTAGCGAAAATAATAAACTGTTGGGTATTATTGTAAGGGTGTCAGTATTGTCCGGATTAACACAGGGCAATAATGATGAAAATAATGATGAAAATAATCCTGATTCTGACTAAATGATGCCTGGTAAATAAATATTTGACATTATGTAGAAATAGTGTATACTTGTGTAGTCACTTAGCAATAGGTGAAATCAATTCTTTATTAGAATTGATTTACAGTAATATAAAAATAGAGTCCCAGATATCTTGTCATATTTTACCTCTAAATTTAATGTTACTGAAGAATAAGAAAAAAGGAGGAAAAGATATGCAAGGTAGTAAAGTATATGTAGGGAATTTAAATTATTCTGTGAACAACGAACAACTTGAAGAGCTTTTTGCTAACCATGGTACTGTCAAAAGTGTCAATATTATTGAAGGCAAAGGCTTTGGATTTGTAGAGATGTCTTCTTCAGAAGAAGCAGAAGCAGCTATGCAGGCATTGAATGATACTGAGTTTAATGGTCGTCCATTGAAAATTGATGAAGCAAGACCACAAAAACCCAGAAGAGATTTCAATAACAACAGAAGACGCTACTAATCTTTAATTTTAGATAATTTAAGATTAAAAAACCCCTCTTTTTTTAAAAGAGGGGTTTTTCTATTTCCTATATTTATTACTGTTTCCTAAAACCTTAATATTCATAAAATAAATTTAATGGAAATAAAATAGGAGATTAGTGATACTGAAACAGAAAGTGTCATACCCCAGATTATGTCAACTATTGTGACTATTAAAGACCAGTCTTTCAGTGTTGCAAGATTAGTCAAATCATAGGTAGCATAGGTCAATAATCCGTAGAAAGCTGCTGTTAAAATAAGATACAATAGATCTCTTCTTTCCAAACTCGGCATCAGGACAAAAAATACTATTCCGGCAACAAAGAGAAAATAAAAAATAATTGCTGCAATCCAGTTAATATTTGTTTTCATTAAAAAACCAATTTGGTTCTGATAGAACTGTTTTGCAACCAGCCCCAACCATAGCATATCGATAATAAAGAAAACAGGCACTGTGATAAGATAAAGTCTTATAAACATCATAACACCTCTTTTTATATATTGATTTATTAAATCTTAACTGCAATTGGGGAGATAGTTGGTTTTCTAAAAATATAATTATTTTGCAAAAATTATATCATATCATTTTGACAAAGTGTCATTAATTCACTTTATGTTATAAATTTGTTATAATAAAAAACCTAATAAATAGCTTTTCGAGAATTGGCAGATACCTGTGATTGTCAAGCTGATAGGTTTGTATGTTTTAATAATAATGGTGCCGAAGGGGGGATTTGAACCCCCACAGGTGCAAGACCTACTACGCCCTGAACGTAGCGCGTCTACCGATTCCGCCACTTCGGCCTGCAGATATGATTAGAAACTGCGGTGAATAATCACTTTATTAGAATAGATAAAATCCGATGGCTTGTCAAGAAAATATCTTTTTATATTACTAATATTATTCAAAGGCTATTAATAAAGTGATTCATTAGATTAAATATAAAATGCTTTTAGAAGAATTATTACACATAAAGGGACCAAAATATCAGATTATATATTGAGCAGTCCGTTTGCTTGTTTTCAAAAAGCCGATTTTAGTATATAATTATTTCTAATTGTTTGTTTGTCCATTTCTTTGTAATGAAGGAGAGGTTTATAAAGTGAAGAATAAAAAAAGAATTATTGACCTGGAAATAGGAGACAGGATTAAAGAAGTGTTTTACATAAGAGAGGCCGAGTTCAGGTTGCGAAGGAATGGTGAAACAATTGATGGTTTTTTAAAGATTTGTGATAAAAGCGGTGAAATAGAGGCGATTTATTGGGATATATCAGCGGAAAAGATTAAATTGATTGAGAAAATAAAAATCGCTGAAATTGATGGACAGGTTAGTAAAAAAAGAAGTAATGGTCAGATTCAATTGAGCGTTAAATCACTTATCAAAGGGTATGTAAGTGACGGGGAAGAGTTTATTCCTTCTACCGAAAAAGATATTGAAGAAATCATGAGGGATATTGATGAAAAGATTAGCTCAATTAAAAATCAGCATCTAAAACAGCTTTTAATTTCTTTTTTTGATGACATAATATTTAGAGAAAAATTTAAAAGAGCACCAGCTGCCAAGAAATTACACCAGGCATATATTGGAGGCCTGGCTGAGCATTCTAACAATGTAGCAAATATTTGTGAATCAATCTGTCAGATTTATCCACAGGTTAATCGTGATTTTTTGGTTGCCACCGCTCTTCTCCATGATATCGGGAAGATTGAAGAATATCAGCTCGATGGTATTATTGAATATACTGATAAGGGGAAATTAATTGGCCATATAATAATAGGCACAGAGATGATTCAGGAAAAAGTTCAGCAGCTCCCGGATTTTCCAGAAGATCTGGCATTACTGATAAAACATTCCATATTAAGCCATCACGGGAAATTTGAGTTCGGTTCACCAAAACTACCCAGTATTCTGCCGGCAGTAGCCTTATATTATGCAGATGATACTGATGCTAAGATCAATGGACTGATTACTCTAAAAGATCAGAATAAACTGATAGACAAAAAATGGAGCGAATGGGTCTGGTGGTTGGAACGTTCTATTTTCCTGGATGAAGAAAATATATTTGAAGAAAGCTTCAACAAAAAAATTGAAAAAATAGAAGAATAGAAAAACTGAAATAAAATCAGGGATATGCAATTAAGTGAGACAGGAGGAAGCATATGCAAAACATATTAGTAGAAGCGCTTAACAGCCAGCAGGCAGATTATATTGAAATCCGGCTTGAGAGATACGAATCCACACATATCCGTTATCAGGGAACAGATATGGAAAAAATCAGCAGTTCACAGGAGATGGGTGGTAATGTCAGAGCACTGGTAAAAGGTAAGTGGGGATTTATAACCTTCAACAAATGGGATGACTTAAAGGAAAAAGTAAAAAAAGCAGTAGAAGTTGCCACATTAATTGGTAATCAAGAAAGCTATCTTAGCAAAACAGAACCGGTAACTAAAATATTACGTCCTGATTGCGGTCGTGATTTTAGAAAGATTAGTTTAAAAGAAAAAGCCTCTATGCTTAGAAATTACAGTAATATCATAACAAATTATCATTCTAAGATACAATCTTCCATAGTAAATTATACCGACAGATACACAACTGTCTATTATGCAAATTCTGAAGGAGCTTACATTCAGCAGGAGAAGCCTTTTCTGAGTGTTCATTTTGCAGCGATTGCCCGTAATGGTGATGATGTCCAAATGGCAAGTGAGAGTATTGGCAGTGTGAAAGGATATGATTCTGCAGAAAGACTTTCATCTATAGCACAAAAGACAGCCAGACGTGCAATAAATCTTTTAAAGGCAGCACCTGTTCAAGGGGGAGAATATACTGTAATATTGGATCCTGTTTTAGCCGGTGTGTTTATCCATGAAGCTTTTGGCCATTTAAGTGAAGCAGATTTTTTATATGAGGATCCAAGAATGCAGGAATTAATGAAATTGGGGAAAAGAGTTGGACCACCGGAACTTAATGTTGTTGATGACGGATCTTTGCCTGGTTTGTTAGGCTCATCTGAATATGATGATGAAGGCGTACCTACCAGAAAGAATTATTTAATCAAGGAAGGAATTCTTGCCGGCCGTCTCCATTCACGGGAAACCGCTGCCCGCATGGGGGAAGAACTAACCGGGAATGCCCGGACGATAAATTATCATTTTAAACCGATTGTAAGAATGACCAATACTTATATTGAACAGGGGAAAACACCTTACAAAGATTTATTCAATGGTATTAAAAAAGGTATTTATGCAAGGCAGTTTTATGGTGGAAATACCACATTTGAAATGTATACTTTTAGTGCCGGAGAAGGATATCTAATTGAAAATGGAAGAATCACCAGGCCAATCAAAGATATTACATTATCCGGAAACTTGTTTGATACACTATACAATATTGATGGTATCGGTAATGATTTAAATATTGTTGAATCAGGGGGCGGTTGCGGAAAAGGGGGACAACAGCCTTTACCGGTGACTTTTGGAAGTCCTCATATTCGCATTCAGAAAGTTATAGTAGGGGGTAGTCATTAATATGCAAGACTTAATAGAAAAAGTAAAAAATAAAGCAAGTGCAGGTGAATTGTTCAAAGTAAATTATAGAACAGTTCCCGTGGAATATGAGATGAATCAATTAAAATCAATTAATATGGAAGAAACTGAAGGATGGGCATTGAGGGTGATTCATGATGGAAAAATCGGCTTCTCCTCATCAACTTCTCAGGATCAGATTGATGGTATGATTAACAAATCACTTGAAGTAGCCCAATTTGGTCAGGAAGCGAAATTTGATTTTCCCGATAAAATTCCTTCTACCGGTAAGCAAAAAATAAAATTGTATGATGATTCAGTCAGAGAAAAAAGTGTTGAAGAGATGATAGCAGCAGGGGATGAGATTGTAAAACAGGTATTATCAATTAATGCTGGTTTGCGTTGTGATGCAGGAGTGACCAAGCAGGATGGAGAAATTCAATATGGAAATACCCGAGGGGCATCATTTAGTTATAAGAATACAGGATTATCTTATTCAATTATGGTTCAGGATACCAGAGAAAATGACATGATGATGTTAATGGAATCAATGCAATGGGGTAATACAGATTTCTCTCTGGATGATCTCTGGGAAAGATTGGAAAGAAAGATAAAATGGAGTGAAAAAGTGGTTGATGCAAGCAGTGGTTCTATGCCTGTAATCTTTTCTCCAAAGGCATTACTGGTATTGATACTTCCCTTTATAAGCGGTTTAAATGGCAGAATGGTCAATAAGAAGATATCACCTTTACAGGATAAAAAAGATACTGCGGTATCCAGTCCCTTATTTTCCCTGTATAGTGATGGAACAATAGATTATGCCGGAGGCAGTGCTCCTTATGATGATGAAGGAATACCGATGCAGAGATTGCCCTTAATTGAAAAAGGTATTTTAAAAAACTATTATTATGATTTACAGAATGCCGGTGAAGCGGGAGTTAAAACAACCGGTAATGGAATAAGACATGGTTTTCATGCTTCTCCCTCTCCGGGAGTAGCCAATCTGATTGTTCCTGAAGGTAAAACTTCTTTTGATGATATGATAAAGGATATTAAAGAAGGAATAATAGTGGACCAGGTTTTAGGACTGGGACAGGGTAATGTCTTAAGCGGGGCATTTTCCAATAATGTGCAGCTCGGCTTTAAGATTAAAAATGGCAAAATAGCCGGTAGAATCAAAAATGTTATGATTGCCGGTAACGCCTTTGAAGTCTTAAAGGACGTTGCAGCAGTAGGAGATAAAGCAAGATGGATATCCGGACAGTACTTTTTCCCTTATATCTATATAAAGTCTTTATCTGTATCTACAAAGAGTTAATATATATAATGATGTTAGAATTATAATAACAGCAAGGTCAGGTATTATGTTAAAATTTTTAATTGTCCGGCACGGGGAGACAGTAAGTAACGCTGAAAAACGTTTTTCAGGACATCAGGATGTCAGGCTAACTGAAAAAGGAATTTGGCAGGCAGAACAATTATCCTGCAGGCTTAAAGAAGAAACCATCGATATTGCATATAGCAGTGATTTACAAAGAGCAATTCATACTGCAAAAATCATTTTGGGAGATCGTGATATCCCATTACTGAAAGAACCTTTGTTCAAGGAAATCCATTTTGGAAACTGGGAAGGATTGAAATGGGAAGAGATAGATGATGAAAAAGAAGAAAAAAAATATGGTGATTGGTGGAAAAAGCCCGATTTAGCCCTTCCTGAAGGAGAAAGCCTTCTTGATTTAAAAAAACGTGTGCAAATCGGTTTGGATAAATTAATCCAAAAACATTATGAAGAAGACAAAAAGAAAACCATTGCTATTGTTTGTCATGGCGGAGTAGCGAAGACTATTATAGGAATAGCCCTTGATATTCCTTTGCACAAGGTATGGCATATAAGACAACAGTCTACTGCTCTAAATGTTTTGCTGTATGTGAAAGATGTCGGCTTTTATGTTGGTTCTGTAAATGATATTGCCCACCTTACTTTATTAAAAGAGAAGGGGGAACAAATTGAACAACATTAAAATCAAGGATTTAGTGAAAAATATCAAACCTGTCAATAAAGAAATTGAGAAAGAAGTTTTAAAAAAGTTTGATAACTTAACCAAACCCAGAAAAAGTCTGGGGTTGTTAGAAAATTTAATAGCTAGAGCAGCCGGGATATATGCTACTGCAAAACCGGACCTCAGTAGAAAAGTAATTTTTCTGATGGCAGCTGATCACGGGGTTACTGCCGAAAAAGTAAGTGCATATCCATCTGAAATTACCCGGCAGATGATTTTGAATTTCTTAAATGGTGGTGCTGCAATCAATGTGCTCACCCGTCATTTTGGCATAGAGGTAATAATTACGGATATGGGAATAAGAGGAGATATTACAGATATCAAAGGCTTATTTAATAAGAAATTAAACCATGGAACCAAAAATATGGCTGTAGGACCAGCTATGTCAAGGGAAACAGCAGAACAATCAATTATTCACGGATACGAAGTTTTTGAGCAGGCTTATACGGAAAAAGAGATTGGTTTAATAGGGTTAGGTGAAATGGGAATTGGCAATACCACTGCCAGCAGTGCAGTAATATCTGTATTAACCGGTGAAAAAGTAGAAAAGGTAGTTGATAAGGGAACAGGGCTTAAGCCGGAAGAAGTATTACATAAGATTTCTATTATTAAAAAAGCTATTGAAATAAACCGGCCAAACCCTGATGATGCCATAGATGTCCTGGCAAAGGTAGGAGGATTTGAAATTGGCGGACTGGTAGGTTGTATCTTAGCCGCTGCAGCGAAAAGAATACCGGTGGTTATGGATGGATTGATATCAGGTGCCTGTTCACTATTGGCAGTGAATATTGCTCCTATAGTTGAGGATTATCTCTTTGCCAGCCATTGTTCAAAAGAGAAAGGTCATAAAGTTGCCTTGTCTAATCTCCGGAAAAGACCAATCTTTGATTTGGAAATGCACCTGGGAGAAGGAACCGGAGCGGTTTATGGTATGAATTTTATTGAAACAGGATTCAAACTTTTAAACCAAATGGCTACATTTGATGATTTGATAGAATCTTAAAAATATTTAAAAAAAGATTTCAGAGTAATATGTATGAATAAAAGATTACCCAAACTGGTTTTAATTACCGGTGGAGTACGCAGTGGAAAGAGTACATTTGCGCAAAATATGGCTGAAGGTTTCGGTAAAAAAATAACCTTTATTGCCACTGCCCAGCCCCTGGATAAAGAAATGAAACAAAGAATTGAAAGTCATAAAGCAAACCGGCCGAAACACTGGGAAACCCGGGAAGAACCCTGCCAGGTAGCCAAAGTTATCTCAAAAACGGGACAGAATACAGATGTAATACTGGTTGATTGTCTCGGTTTGCTGGTATCCAATCTGATGCAGGATTATCAGGAAAAAGTATTCAGTAATTTGCTGGCTGAGAATATTATAAAAAATATTCAGGAAATTATTGCAGAAGCATTAAAATGTCCCGCAACTGTTATTATCGTGTCCAATGAAGTAGGATTAGGGTTGGTCCCCGAAAATGCTATGGGGCGTTTTTTTCGCGATATTTTAGGACAGGCCAACCAGTTAATTGCCTCAAATGCGGACAAGGTATATTTAATGGTAACAGGCATTCCTCTTTTGATTAAGGGAAATAATAATGAGAAACATTTTTAGAAGATTCATATTGGCTATCTCCTTTCTTACTGTTTTGCCTGTTGATTGGCTCTTTATCAGAAATATCCCTGAAAATCAAGACTTTATTAAAGATGACCTCTCAAAATCCAGTATATTTTTCCCGATAGTGGGCATCCTGATTGGCCTCATTCTGGCGGGTACTAATTATTTGCTCCAGTATACTCCATTTGATTTTTTGTTATCTACTGGAATTATACTTACTATATGGGTATTCTTAAGCGGAGGTCTGCACCTGGAAGGCTTTGGGGATATGGTAGACGGATTCTCCGGTGGCAAAAACCAGAAAGAGATTATCCGGATTATGAAAGATGGTGCAATAGGCTCAAAGGGTGCTATTGCTTTAATCCTGCTGATTCTTTTAAAACTATTATTAATATATACACTACACCCATTTTATAGAATAGAAGCACTGTTACTAACTCCGGTTATAGGAAGATGGTCTATGGTTCTGGCAGGCTATTTTGGCAAACCGGCCTCCTCGGATAATTCTCTATCACAGATGTTTACTGTTTATCTGGGAGAAAAAGAAATAATTCTGGCTACAATTATTACAATACTATACGGTTATTACTTATTATCATACCCTTTACTTTATTTTCTCGTGTTATCGGGATTTATTACTTATCTGCTTATTTCATATTCCTTTTCTAAAATGCAGGGCATTTGCGGGGATGTTATTGGTGCAACAAATGAGCTGACAGAAATAGTAGTTTTATTGATTTTTCAACTGTTATAATATGGTATATAAAATTAATCTTAATTAACCAGAAAGGTTTAAAATTGAACCCGGATAATAAATTAATACAAAATAATCAGCGGCTTAAACAGGGGACAACCCTGGTATTAATTGTGCTTTTAGCCAACACCCTGCTGGTAGTCTTTAAATACTGGATTGGTTTGCAGCTTAATTCAGTCGCCATCATGGCAGAGGCCTGGCACGGCCTTTCTGATTCCTTAACAACTATTATAGTGTTTATTGGTTTTCGAATAGCAGGTAAACCGCCGGACAAAGAGCACCCTTTTGGACATGGACGAATGGAAGTTATATCATCTTTGGTTATTGCAGTTATACTTTCCCTGGTATCTTTTAATTTTTTTATAGATTCGGTTAACCGGATAATTCAAAGACAGTCCATTGAGTATAATCAGGCAGCACTAATTATTTTTATCGCATCTGTAATGTTAAAAGAATTTATGGCTCAAATCTCAATAAGTATTGGCAGAAAAATCAAATCAGAAGCCCTTATTACTGATGGATGGCATCATCGCAGTGATGCTTTTGCCTCATTGATTATTATCATCGGTATTTTCTTAAATCCTTACTTCTGGTGGATTGACGGGATAATGGGAATCATTATTTCCCTGATTATTGCTAAAATAGCATATAATATATTAAGTGATACTGTCAGTAAACTCATCGGTGAGGAGCCGGGAGAAGAATTTAACAGAGAATTAAAAAGAATTGTACAGGATAATACTGTCAAAAATGTTAAACTACACCATATCCACCTGCATAGGTATGGGGATCACCGGGAGTTAACCTTTCATATTGTCTTGCCGGAGGAAATGAAACTTGGGCAGGCTCATGAGATTGCCACCGGGCTGGAACAAAAGATTAATAGCCATTTGAATGTAGAAACAACTATTCATATAGAATCAGAGGAGGATTAGAATTAAAAAGTTTTTTACTTAATTTTCCAGACCTTACTATTTTCAATAAATGACATATTATTTATATTATTAAGAAAAGAGAAAGGAGTGATTTAAAATGAAAATAAGCGCCAGAAATATGTTAAAAGGTATTATTAAAGAGATTAAAGAGGGTGCAGTTAATGATGAGATAATCGTTGAATTACCCAATGGAATGGAGATAACCTCTGTAATTACTAAATCATCTGTTCAGAACCTGGGATTAGAAAAAAGTAAAGAAGTATATGCCGTTATTAAAGCCAGCAATGTGATGATAGCTGTGGATGATTGAAAATAATTAAATTTATTCTCTATGTCTGATCTGTTGTTTGTTGACAAAATACTAATATCATTTATAATTTACAAAGGTGTTATTATAATAACACCTTTGTAAATATTTTATTTATCAATAAATAAATCTCTTCGATTTACCTGGTCTAAGGATTAATCTATGACCGGTAAACGCAAGGCTCAAAAAGTCTTAAGGGCATAAATAGAAATACTTATGCCTCCCGTATTTGGAAAGGAGAGAATCATGAAACCAGTAATATATAGCAGTGTTTTTTGATATAGCTTATTTTTAAGAATATCAAAAATCACTGCTATTTTATTTTCAGAAAAATTGTTGATGATAGAAAAGTAAAAATGACAATAAAAAGAAGAAAAGGTTTTGCTTATTAGGATGAAAAAAAAGATTGATATATTTTATCTAAGTTTTATTATATTGGGAATCATTGTCATAATACTCATACTTCTCCCACCCTTAAAGACGATTCTTTATACTCCAATATCAACTTTGTGGCATACAATTTTAGACCAGGAAGTAAGTTTTTCTATCTGTATAACCGTAATAGCTGCCCTGGCTGCAACAGCTTTTGGTTTTTTATTAGGAGTGCCTCTGGCTTATCTTCTGGCAAGGCATTATTTTTTTGGTAAGAGAGTGTTGGAGGCAATTATAGATATCCCGATTGTGATTCCACATTCTGCTGCAGGAGTAGCGTTACTTTTTGTATTTGGTCGTAATTTTTTTATAGGAAAGGTTTTCAGTGCAATAGGAATTGATTTTTTTCAAACATTCAATGGGGTTGTTCTGGCAATGATGTTTGTCAGTGTACCATTTTTGATTGATTCAGCAAAGGAGGGATTTAGGGCAATAGATATTGAATTAGAAGAGACTGCTTACACCTATGGGGCATCACATTGGCAGGTATTCTGGTATATATCTCTTCCTTTAGCCTTAAAAAACATTTATTCAGGCTGTATCCTTATGTGGGGACGGGGTGTTAGTGAATTTGGAGCAGTCATGATTATTGCCTATAATGCCTTCTTTTTGGGAAAAAGCGGTAAGGTATTACCGGTTTTGGTCTCTGACCGATTTAATTTTGGTCTTTCCTATGCCCGTCCTATTGCTGCACTGGCAATATTAATATCATTAATTTTCTTTGTTATTTTAAGAATTTTAATAACAAGAAATGAAAATACATAAATAGAGAGGGGGAATATTTGTATTTCAACTGAAAAACTTGTCAAGATTTTAAAGAATTAAATAATAAGGAGGAAATAAATTGAAGATTAATAAATTAAAAACAGTATTTCTTTTGGTAGTGTTTGTTCTAATATTCACAGCAAATAGTGTTCTGGCAGTACAGGAGGGTGTTGCCCTTAAAATAACCTCCGGTGATACTATAAAGACATTGTCAATAGAAGAAATAATAGATTTACCTGCTTTAGAAGGTTGGGGCGGGAGAATGCGCAGTACTGGTGCTATTGAGGGTCCTTTTGCATTAAAAGGAGTCTCAGTTATCGATCTATGTGATATGGTTGGTGGCATAAATCCTGATACAGCTGTTAAGATTATCTCCAGAGACGGGTATGCCATGACTTTCAGTTATAAACAGGTAACCGAGAATGATTTTATTACCTATGATCCCGTTTCTCTCAATGAGGTGCCTCATGATGACCTTCATATGATTTTAGCTTACCAGACTGATGGAGATGAGATGACTTTTGAGCTGGGCGGTCCTTTAAGACTGGCAATCCTCAGTGAGAAGAACCAGGTAACTGATGGCCACTGGTGGAGCAAATGGGTTGAGCAGATAGAGCTGGTTCCCGCACCCAAAGACTGGGTTTTACAACTAAGAGGTGACCGGGACGAGGATATTGACAGGGCTACTTTTGAATCCGGGGCTGCTGAAGGCTGTCATGGTACAAAATATATCGACGATAAAGGCAGAGAATGGGAAGGCATTCCTCTTTGGCTGTTGGTCGGACGGGTAGATGATGATAATCCACATGAAGATAAAGCCTTTAATGATTCATTGGTTAAAGATGGATATGAGGTAGAAATTATTGCTGAAGACGGATTCAGTGCTACATTGCCGATTTCTGCTATTGCCCGTAGAAATAACATTATTGTAGCCTATAAGTTAAACGGGGAATCACTACCGGAGGATTATTGGCCATTAAGACTGGCTGGCGAAGGCTTAACCGGAAAAGAACAGGTAGGACAAATCAAGGAAATTAAAGTAATTTTCCCATAAGAGAAAATTGTAAAAGAACTGAACATTAAACAGGAGAAGAATTATGTCCGCAAAATTATTAAGAAAAGCTGTCCTTGGCACTATATTGATTTTTTTGATACCTGGTTTAATTTTAACCGGATTTAGTCAGGAGAAAACAACCGTTAAGATTCAGGCAGCGGGAAGCTTATTAGTTCCTTTTGGAGCAATAGAGAAGGCTTTTGAAGCAGAAAATCCTGATATTGATGTCCTGGTTGAAGGGCATGGAAGTATTCAGGTTATCCGGCATGTGATCGAATTACCAGCTTTTTCAGGAGAACCTGTTGCCGATATTGTTGCAGTAGCCGACTATTCATTGATTCCGAAACTGATGTACGAAACAATGATTCCGGAAAGTCAACAACCTTATGCTGATTGGTGTATTCAGTTTGGCACTAATACTCTGGGATTAGCTTACACTCCTCAAAGCAAATACAATGATGAGATAAATACCGATAACTGGTATCAAATTCTTTCCAGACCAGAGGTAAAAGTCGGAATTTCAGATCCACGCTTTGATTCCTGTGGTTATCGGGCGTTTATGGCATTAAAATTAGCAGAATTCTTTTATCATAAGGATGATATATTGCATAGTGTGATTGGAAGATTCTCTTATCCTGTTAGAGTGGAAGAGAATGAGGATGGTTGTACAATACTGATTCCGGAACTGCTGGAGGCAGAAAGGCTGGCTATTAGGGATTCCAGTATCAAATTGCTTTTTCCTATCCAGTCAGGTGACCTTGATTATGGCTTCGAATATAAAAGTGTTGCCGAGCAGCATGGGGTAGATTTTCTGGAATTTCCTACTGAGATCAACCTGGGTTCTGAGAAATACAAGGAAATATATTCGAATATAAAAGTTAAATTGGCCTTTAAAAGATTTGCATCAGTTAATCCGGATTATGATATTCTACCTATTATTTACGGAATAACAATACCCAATAATGCTCCTCATCCCCAAGAGGCAATCAGATTAGTGGAATTTATCCTGAGTCCACATGGTCAGGAGATAATGGAAGACAAAGGACAGGTTGTTATTAATCCACCTGTTGTAGATGTTTTAGACAATCTTCCCCGGTCATTAGCTGATACAGTAATTGATAAATAGAAAAAAACAATAATGAAAAAATAGATACCTGAGCTTCAATATCAGGTATCTATTTTACTATACTATAAGATAAAAAAAGTAGTTGTGATATTAAATCATATTTTGCGGATATATTTGCACTAAAATTGTTATTTGTGTATAATTAACTGGAATTAATTAAATACTGTACAATTTTCTTCGAGTTAGTTTTTCTAAAGGTCTTCCTATGAAAGCTAACCATCAGGTCCAGCAAGAAATTGCTGAGCCCCCCGTGTTTGGAAAGAAGAAATAATTATATCCTGTACGGGGAAAAGTACAGGATTTTTTATTTTAATCAAAAAAAAATTTTTGGAGGGTTTTATGTTTTTAAATTTACAGAGTATGAAAAAATCAAGCCTCATTTTAATTGTTATTCTTATTGCTGTGTTTACATTAGGAACTATTTCTACTATGGCACAGGACAGTGGTAAGAATCCCCTGGTTTTGGAAGCATTCCGCATGACTGATGAATTAAACGATGAAGGACAGAGAAGTATCATTCTTGAACTCACTTTCAGCAAGAATGTGGTTAATATGGAAGTCAGCGAAAATAACAGTAAATGTTTCAAGGTTATTAACAGAGAAGATGGTAATGAAATATCTGTAGAAGTTGAAATGGCTGATGATCAGATTGAAAGAGAAAAGAGAAATAATATTAATCTGATTATAAAAGATGGTATGGAATCTTTAAAAATTTACCAGATAATTATTTCTCCTGAATTAGAATCAAAAAGCGGAGAAAAATTAGGGGAAGAACTGGTTTTAGAATTTATGTCTTTAGGCATAATAGAATAATTCTGAAAAAAAATCATGACCGGGATGTAGATGCAAAAAATTTTTTCTGCTTTAAAATTAAAAAAGAATAGTGTACTCCTGATATTGATTATTATTTTACCTTTAATCGGGATTTTTTTCTCACTTTTTATAGGCCGGTATCCATTAACCTGGCCTGATATAATGGCTGTATTTAGAGTAGCTGTTAATCCTCAGATCAGTCAGGACTTTCCGGATATCTACAATACGGTGGTCTGGAAAATAAGGTTGCCCAGGGCTATCCTGGGTGCAATGGTTGGAGGCAGCCTGGCTATCAGCGGGGCTGCCTTTCAGGGATTATTCCGTAATCCATTAGTCAGTTCAGGTATTCTGGGAGTAAGTTCAGGGGCAAGCTTCGGAGCGGTTTTGGCAATAATTTTATATGGCCAGAATTATATGGTCTATTTTTATGCCTTTGGTTTTGCCTTACTGGCAGTCGCTATGAGTTTTTTTATTGGTCAAATTTACCATTCCACTCCAACTATTACCCTGGTGTTAGGCGGTGTGGTCGTATCTTCAATTTTTTCAGCATTGGTTTCTTTTGCCAAATTTGTGGCAGACCCTTTTGAAAAATTACCATCAATAACCTTCTGGCTTATGGGTAGTCTGGCAACATCCCAGTATAAAGATATTCTTTTTTCAATTATTCCTATTTCTATTGGGGTTATTGGTCTTATCGCCCTGCGCTGGCAGATAAATGTCTTGTCAATGGGAGACAAAGAAGCCCAGGCTTTGGGTATCAATAATATTTTGACAAAAATTATTATGGTCTTATGTGCCTCACTTGCAACTGCAGGGGCTATCAGCGTCAGTGGCAATATCGGCTGGGTAGGACTGGTTATGCCGCATATCGGAAGAATGATGGTGGGCAATGACAACCGGATTCTTATTCCAGCCAGCTTTTTCCTGGGAGCCTTCTTTATGATTGTAGTAGACAATTTAAGCCGTACCCTGATTGGAGCCGAGATCCCACTGGGAATTCTTACTGCCTTAATTGGCGGACCTTTCTTTGTTTATCTTTTAAAAAAGACGAAAGGGAAAGGGTGGTAAGATGGCAATATTGGAAGTCAAAGAGGCAAGTTTTGGTTATGGGAGAAATATTGTCCTGGAAAATATAAATTTCCAGATGAATGCAGGAGAAGTTATCTGTTTGATTGGTCCCAACGGCTCAGGTAAGACCACTCTCCTGGATTGTATAATGGGAATTTTACCGTTAAGGAGAGGTAAAGTATTTTTACAGGGGAAAAGTATCAGTGATTTAAAAGCCAAAGAAATTGCCCGGATTATTTCTTATGTTCCTCAAATACATAAAAAGACCTTTCCCTATACAGTTGAGGAAATTGTGTTAATGGGTAGAGCCTCTCATATTGGCATGTTTGCTTCTCCCGGTAATGAAGATATTTCCATTGCCCATGAAGCCATTGAGACAGTAGGAATAAAACATTTGCAGCATAGACCATATACTGAACTTAGCGGGGGTGAAGGTCAGCTGGTCATGATTGCCAGGGCACTGGCACAGCAATCCAGGATTATGATTATGGACGAACCAACTACCTATCTGGATTTTCAAAACAGCTTGACAGTCCTGGAGGTAACCAGACAATTAGCAAAAAAGAGAAATTTATCCATTATCCTGGCAACTCATTACCTGAATCATGCTTTTTATTTTGAGAATAATGGCCTAAATACCTTTACAGCCATGTTAGATAAAAAAAGTTTTGCCATATATGGGCGGCCAAATAAGGTGTTAACAAGGGATAATATAAACAAGATATTTAACATAGACTGTAAGATTATTGATTACGATTCAGAGGAGATAAAAAAGCAGAGATACATCATACCTATAAAATTATCAGAAAGAAAGGAGCATTTAATAGATGTTTAAAAGAAATTTTAGTTTGTTTTTGAGTGTAATTTTTTGTATATTTTTATTAATTACATCCGGAAGTCTGGCAAATAATGATAGCCTTGCCGAAAAGAACATCGTTGTAGACTGTTTTGACAGGGAAGTAGAGGTGCCTGATTCCGAAGATATAGAACGAATCGGCTGTCTTTTTGCCTATTCCGGCCATGCCGTTGCCTTACTAAATCGGGGTAATGATATCGTGGCAATTGTGGATGGTTTAAAAAGAGATGTTCTTTTTACAGAAATGTATCCCAATATCAAAGATGCGATTGTTCCCAGCAAAAGCAGTGTAATAAACATTGAAGAGTTAGCCAGGGCAGATTGTGATATCCTGTTTATACAGGGAGAAAATGCTGTAAATGAGGCTTATGTAGCACAAATAGAGCAGTTTAATATTCCTTACCTGGTAGTTGATTATGGTTCTATTGCCGAGCACCAGTTTTCTATGGAAATGATAGGCAAAGCCCTGGGAGAAGTCGAAGAAGCCAGGCAGTATATTGATTATTACAATCATTGCATAGAAAGAGTACAGGAAAAAATCAAGGAAATTCCTGATTCTGAAAGAGTTACTGTATATCATTCAGTTAATGAAGCAACCAGAACTGATGCCCGGGGAACCCTGGCAGCCGAATGGTTGGAAATTGCCGGAGCACACAATGTCTCTCTTGATACAGATTTAAAATTTTTGGAAAACAAGTATTTTGCCAGTTTAGAACAGATATTACTCTGGGATGCAGAAGTATTTATAGTAAATGAAGAGAATGTTGATAAATATATTCTTACCAATGAACAATGGGCTGATTTGCAGGCAGTGAAAAATAACAGGGTATATAAAATGCCTAATGGTGTATCCCGCTGGGGTCATCCAACCAATGCCCTGGAGACACCTCTGGCAATTTTATGGGTAGCCAAGCTGTTATATCCGGATTTATTCGAAGATATCGATATGCAGGAAGAAGTAAAATATTTCTATTCCAATTTTTATGAATGGGATTTAACTGACGAGTACGTAGAGAAGATATTAAGCGGAGAAGGAATGCGATTGAGAAAAGGAGATGTTTAGTTAAAAAGATGAGATTTCTTTTAGCTATTGATGATACAGACCAGAAAGATTGGCCGGGAACCGGTCATCTGCTGGAGAAAATAAGGAAAAATATTACTGAAAACGGGTGGGGAATAACTGATTGTATCACCAGGCATCAGTTATTCGTTCACCCGTCAGTCCCTTATACTTCTCATAATAGTGTGATGTGTTTTGCTGGTGAAATATCTCAGAAAGAGAAAATAGAGGATATCATCGATTTAACTATCTCCTATTTAAAAAGAGAATCAGCTCCGGAAGCTGACCCCGGTTTATGTGTTGTTTTCCCTGAGGAACTAAAAAATCCCGAAAAACTAATCACCTTCGGGAAAAAGGCAAAAAAAGAAAAACTTTTCAAAAAAGATGCCTATAAATTGGCTGAACAGCTATCTATATATTTATCAGAACATGGTGGGACCGGAGACGGGGTTATCGGAGCTTTAGCAGGAACTGGTTTACGTCTCAGTGGTAATGACGGGCGTTTCCGGGGGAAACTTTTTATTTTGGATGAAAAAACAAAATATTCAGTTGGTAATTTATATAAATATAACGGCATTGATAAGATATGTTCTGAAGAAGGTGAACTGCCTGCCAGTGAAGAGTATGTATTTCTATCGGGAAAAGTGAAAACAGTATTGAGAGAGAACCAATCGGTATTGCTTGTAAAGAAACAGCTGGAACAGGATAGGGTAATCTGGGAAAATTTAGAGCATGCAGAGATAAAGCGATATTAGTCAGAATGAATTAATTAAATATTAATCTACCTGGACATCGGGATATTATAAATAAATACATATAAAAGATATAAATTAAAAAGTAGTTTTGACTTGATTTTTAGCTGTATTTTGATTAAACTAACTATTGGTTAGCTATTTAAACAGAAAAAATTTATTTATAAGTTCTTTTAAAATATAAATTTAAGGTATTTACCAATAATACCTACTTATTGTATTTAATTTCGACTTCAGATTTCTAAGGTTTATGGACTATGAATGTGAAGCGATAGGGTATGTCAGGAAACCGACATGCCTCCCATCATGGAAAGAAATTAAAGATGTAAATGCACGATTTATATCAAGACTTCCTGGATGGGAAGTCTTTTTTGTTTTTAAGGCATTTACAATGGAGGGAAGTGATGAATGGCTACATAATTTTTCAACAGTTAATTTGAATAGTTTTACAAATAAAAATTACGGAGGATGGAAAAAATATGTTAAGAAATTTCAACAAAAAAGTTTTTTTAGCAACATTAGTTGTTGTATTATTAAGTGGAATATTTGTAATGTCAACTATTGCAAATGAAGATCAAAAAGGAGAGTTGGTTATCTTTCATGCTGGAAGCTTGACAGTACCTGTTGATAATTTAAAAACTGCTTTTAATGAGATTTACCCAAATATTGAGGTTAAAACTCAGGCAGGCGGAAGTCGTGCTATTGCCCGTGAAGTTGCAGAACTTGGAAAACCAGCAGATATTCTAATGTCAGCAGACTATATGGTAATAAATAATTTGCTTATTCCGGATCATGCAGATTGGAATGCAGTTTTTGCCGTAAATTCCATGGTTATTATGTATACTGATCAAAGTAAATATGCTGATGAAATTAATGAGGACAACTGGTATGAGGTCCTTGTAAGGGATGGAGTCCAATACGGACACAGTGAACCGGATATGGATCCCTGTGGATACCGTTCTGTCCTGTTATTCCAGCTTGCAGAAAATTACTACCAGAAAGAAGGAATAAACCAGGCACTTTTAGAAAATATTCCTCAGAAAAATATTCGTCCCAAATCTGTTGAACTGATTGCCATGCTGGAAACAGGTGCCCTTGATTATGCATTTGAATATGAATCAGTAGCTCTTCAACACCAGGCAATGGATGACAGCTTTAAATTTGTGAAATTGCCTGATGCTATTAACTTGAGCTCTCTCAAATATGCAGATGATTATGCAAAAGCTACCATAGAACTCTCTGGGGCGGAACCTGGAACAACTATTACCACTAAGGGTGAACCTATTGTCTATAGTCTGACCATGCCCTTTAATGGCGAAAATCGTGAGAATGCTATTACATTCCTGCAGTTCTTATTTGATGAAGAGAAGGGACTTAAGATACTGTATGAATCAGGCCAACCAGTAGTGGAAGTTGAAGCAGTAAATGGCAGGGAAAATGTTCCCGAGGAACTGGCTGATTTGATAAAATAATTATTCAGTGTATGATAATGAAATAACTCAAGAGTACGAAGGTCATAGTAATAAAAATTATTTATAATCTATCGGCTTCGTACTCTTATATTCTTGTAAATAACTAAGCTGGCGCAAGAAATTAAGGAGTATCCTATTGGGAAAACGTTTTGAGCTTTTGTATATTATTGCAGCTATTACCGGTTTTATTATATTATTTTTTAATGTCTTTCCAATTTTAAATACTTTTTACTGGACTGATTTAGATACTATAAAAGAGACCATTGTTGATAAAGAAGTTCTGGCAAGTATATGGTTAAGTGTGAAATGTGCTTCAATTACAACTGTAATTGCATTTTTTCTTGGTATTCCCCTGGCATATTATTTAGCACGCCATGAATTTAAATTTAAAAATCTCATTGAAAGTCTGGTAGACATCCCGATGGTCATTCCTCATACTGTTGCCGGCATCTGTCTGTTAACCGTATTAAGTCCACGCAGTCCTATCGGTCATTTTCTGGATAAAAACAATATCGAAACCCTGGGAACTGAAATAGGGATTGTTATTGCAATGCTTTTTGTCAGCATGCCTCTTTTAGTTGATTCAGCTAAAGATGCCTTTAAGTGGGTTCCTACCAGAATGGAAAATGTATCACGTAGTTTAGGTGCTACTCAAATGCAGACCTTTTTAGGAGTAACTTTTATCCTTTCCTGGAGAGGTATTTTGAGCGGAATGATTGTAACCTGGGCAAGGGCAATAAGTGAGTTTGGTGCCGTCATTATTCTGGCATATCACCCGATGATAGCGCCGACTCTAATTTATGAAAGATTCACCACTTATGGAATGAAATATGCTGTTCCATCCAACATTATCCTGATTGCTATTAGTATCATTATCTTTATTATTTTACGGTTAGTGTCACTGGGAGGTAAGGAAAAGCATGATACACATTAAAAACCTTGATATAAAATTAGGAGAATTCCGGATAAGAAATGTAGAACTAAAAGTAAAAAAAGGTGAATTCTTAGTTCTTTTAGGTCCAACTGCTGCCGGTAAGAGCGTGATAATTGAGGCTATTGCCGGGTTGGTGCCTATTCAAAGCGGTAAAATAATGCTGAATAACCGAGATATTACCCAGTTAAAACCGGAACACAGAAATATTTCTATCTGTTACCAGGATTACAATCTTTTCCCACATATGAATGTCCGTAATAATATCTGTTATGGATTGCGCTTCAAAAAAGACCGAAATAATCCCCAGTATAAAAAGAATTTTAAGGCAATGGTAGAATTATTAAAATTGGGAGATATCCTGGATAGATTACCCCTTAACTTAAGTGGAGGAGAACAGCAGCGGGTATCCCTTGCCAGGGGATTAATTGGAAACCCGGATGTATTACTGTTAGACGAGCCCTTATCTGCTTTAGATCCGAATATCAAGACTTCCATCCAGGAAGAGTTAAAGAATATCCATCAGGCACTTCATACCACCATTATCATGGTGACTCATGATTTTATTGAAGCAAATTACCTGGCACAGCGGGTGGCTATTGTTCATGAAGGAGAGATAATCCAGCAGGGTTATCTGGAAGATATATTTCAGAAACCTAAATCTGTCTTTGCTGCCCGGTTTATCGGGGTAAAAAATATCTTCTGGGTAAAAAATCCAGAGGAATTATCATTTTTTGGTTTAAAAGAACCTGCCTATATTGGTATCCGCCCGGAGAATATTTATGTCTCACATCAACCTGTCAATACAGATTACCAGTTTGAAGGAAAAGTGGGCTATGTACAGAATAATCAAATATATATGGAGATTGAATGCTGTAACTCAACAAGAAATTACCTTTCTTATCTCACCATTAACCGCTTCTTTGAGCTGAATTTAAAAAAAGATATGCCCATCTATTTTGGCTTTAATAAAGAATATTTGATTCATATTGAAGAAGACAAAGCAGAATAATAGTGATAGGTTTTTAGTTTTTTGTTCTTAGTTTTTTGAATTCTCTCAACTATACATTAATTTGTTTGATATCTCTTAATAGTTTATTACTACATTTTATATTAAGA
>JAQVMU010000015.1:0-22287 GCA_028703475.1 Atribacterota bacterium
TTGATTAATTCAGAGGAAAGAGGGATAAAATAGATATGCTTTAACTGAAAAACTGAGTGTTGGCGCATTTCCTTTTTCATAATCATCTCATACTGATTTTGCCCTTTATTGCTATTGATATTGTTTCCGGGGGTTTCTTCCTTCGGGTATTCAACAATACCAGTAGCCAGAATTATGCCAACTTTGTCAAATTCTATCAATCCTTGTGTAATCAATTCAGCGTCTGCTAAAATTATCTTTTTGTTTCCTGTATTTTCAATGTATACTTTAAAAATCCAGGGAATTTCAAGAAAACCATTGAATCTATGCTTTTGATAAGAGGGGCCGGGCATCTGTAAAGTTTTTGAAAGTCTTTTTTCGCAAATATAATTAAAATAACTTTCTATCCATTCCATCTGACGCCAGTGCTGGTAATTAAAGTAAGCTAAATCAAAATCTTTTTTGTTTAAAAAAGATTTTTTATTTTCTTGCCCGAATCCATTTAACTGGTTCTCTACCATAAAATCGGGAGAAAAATCCTGAATTCCGTCAAAAAAAGTAGTACCACATACCTTTTCTCTCATCGGTACCTCTTTAGGTAAATATTTTTCGCATAAATAGCTAAAATAAAAATCTATCCACTCACTCTGTTCCCAACCTGGATAGCATTCCTCGGAAAGCTCCAATATTGCTTTTTTTGAATCCCATTCAGGAGAAATTATTTTTAAATGTTCACCAATTTTATGAGATAAGGATTTAAAATTCATAATCTCACCGCCTTTATTACTCAATTATCTTAAAAACTTCTCGTTTTTTAGTTCAAGGTTCTAATACCTTCTTTTAAAAATACCAATGCCTGGTATTTTTTTTAAATACTTAAAATTATGTTTATTTAGCATTCCATGTAGTGTAATGATTCGGTAATTCCCTTGTGTATTTCATACCAGAAATTTAATGCTGCAGTCTTTGAATTTTCTTCAAAACATTTAATCCAGGAATCAAGTTCTTTACTTTTTTCACCACCTGTAACTTGTTTTCTCTTTAAAAAAGTATAGATAAAGTCAATATTTCTTTCTGACTCCCAAAAAATTGATGAATTACGGCTATTAATATGGCATGCAGTTTTATGTACCTTTTCTAAAAAAAGGTCATGCATATCAAATAATGAGCCTATTATCTCCGGTGCCATCTCTTCCGCCCATTGCCTGTGAAAACGGCATATACCAAAAGTATCTAATATCAGCTCCTGCTCTAACCGTTTAGCATTTATCCTTCCCAATTCTCTGGGGGGAATAAATGAATCACCGTAAAACATATAATATTTACCCATAATAGCCATTGGAGATAGTACACCCGGAGTCCAGTATTGATTAGGAACCATCCACCCCTTGCCGGCAAAGGAATTAAAAACAAAATGATTAATAATCCTTTTATCTTTAAATCGACTTAGCTCCTTGGCTAACTCTCTGGCTCCATGGCTTAAGTCCAGGTAATTTTCCTGCTTTATTATTTTATTTAATAGGACAATTCCTAAATCAGCATTATGCATAGAATCAGTTTCCACTGAAAAATTTTTCATAGTAAACACTGGTTTGTCCTTAATTCCCAGATCTGATGGTTCAATCAGGTCACTGTCAAGACAATCCATCAGCCAGGAAAGGATTCCCCCTATTGCAATGGCATCAAATCCATAACAATCAGCCTGCCGAACCAGCTTCTCAGCAGCTCTCTGGTCAAAGATACCGCATAGAGGACCCAATGCCTGATATGGTTCATAGTCTTTCTTGTAAACATCTCTCATTTTCTTACAAACAGCAGCACAAGGCTCTCCACAGGTTTTTTGTAATTTTTTCTGAATTGTTTCCTCATTAAATTGTTTTAAATAATGATTTAAAATATACTTTTTATGGATATCAATCCTTTCTTCCTCCTGCATATAAATACTTCGATAGTTTAATGCAAGCATACTGCCATTGACAGTTGCATAATTAACACCAAATGTTCCACCGGTACCAAAATTTTTTTCAAAACGATATTTTGTAGTTGCTTCAATATCCTTGGCAGCCATTTTTTCTTTATATTTATTCTCAAACCATTGGTCAGCAACATTTCTGTCCCTGAAATCTTCATCTATATATGTTCCCCCATAAATAACTGCGGCAATATTATGCTGTTGCAACATTTTACTGCCAAATCCGCCTCTTCCTGCCCAGGTATCAACAGAACTTAGTTTCCTGCCTTCAATGGGAACTGAGCAGATAGCCCCAAAGTCTGTTACTTCTGAGGCAGGTCCTGTCACCAGTATTCGAGGATCATTTTCATAATGACAGCCATATTGCTTGTATGTATATTCCATTAAACTATAAATACCACCCTCGTCTCTTTCCCAGATAGAGTATAAATCAAGAGGAAAAACATCAACTTTAATCTCTTCTCCATGACTACGGTTTAAAAATAAAACAGAAGGAGTTCTTGCACTGCCAACTATTGACAGGGTGTTTATCCCTAAATTATCAAATACAAGCCCGGCTCCTCCCATTGAAGAAATATAAAAACCACCCCAGCATGGGGAAAACCCACTGAAAAACAGACGATTTGAACCGGGGAAAATTGAACCAGCCAGTAACCCGGTACCAATATTCAGACTGTTATATTTTCCCGCCAGATGTAATCCTAAATCAGTAGGACCAAAAAATTCACCTACTGGAAAACGGTCTACCCGGTAAAACCTTGTACTTACATCAACCAGTAGCACTTTTTGGAAAAACTCTTTTTCATTTTTCAACAAAATACACCCCTTATCCTTTCTCTTGCTGCTCCTGTACTTCTTTTAATGATTTAATCAATCTTTCATCTAACAAGTCTTGTACTAATTTTTTTAAAACATTATCTCCACTGAACAGTGATAAAAAGCCAAATTTAGAAATTAAGCTTCCCTCTTTTTTTGAATCTTCCCTCTTCTCTTTGCTGTACTTTTTAACAATACAGTCAATTAATTCATCAAAAGTGTAAATTTTAAACCTTTCCACTTCAAGTTCTGCAGCGATTTTTTCCGCCAGGGAAAGTGCTATATCACCATAATCACTATCTTCAGGCAATTTTAACAGTTCTACTAATTTTGGAAGCACCTTCTCAAAGAGCAGTCTGCTGTGCGGAATATTGCTGTTTAAATTAAGGGTTCGGGCAACTTTCTTGATTATTTCTTCATCAAGATTACTGAAATAATCAATAAAATAATTTTCCTGTTGTTCAAGCTTGATATAGTATATTTGACCAGATAAATGCTTTATCGCCCGGTATGCATCATAATAGCCTAACTTTAAATTTATTCTCGCTCTTTCAGCATCAAAATTTAATGGTCCCCCTAACGACTCCTTTGGTTCAATATTAATTACATTGTGATTTTCCAGATTTACCTTTCTTTTTCTGCCTATTCCCCCAACCTGGATGGTTATAAGAGAGCGATAACCTTTTTCTACCAGCATTCGAATTGGAAGATTATCATAAATTCCACCGTCAAGATAAATCTTTTCACCAATTTTTGCTGAACGAAAAAGTGGGTAATTGGCACTTGCAAAAAGATAATCGGCAACCTGACCTTGAGGAATATCTTCTACAAATAATTCTAATGCCTTTCGGTCAGTAAATGATACAGTAACCATTCCAAAATCTATATCTGATTTTCGCAGTTTATCTTCATCCACATATTCTTTAATTAATTGCTTTAAAGGTGTAACATCGATACCGCGTTCAGTAATTATCTCACCAATCATTTTTATATAATATGATAAATCTTCCGGTTTGATTTCTAAATTAGTAAGTTGTTTTAATTTTTTTTCATCAACCTTCATTATCTGAGATGGGTGGATATCATGCCATAATTTATACGCTTTCTCAACCTCATGCTGGGCAATCATTACTCCATTCAATGCCCCCACAGAGGTTCCTGTTACTGCAGATATCTGTATGCCCATTTCTTCCAATGCCTTATACGCACCTATTTCATAAGAGCCCTTTGCTCCTCCACCCTCTAACACCAGACCATATTTTTCTGACATAATGATTTTTTCTCCTGGTTATTATCAATAAAAATTATCTTCCCATAAATTTCCATATTTGCTGGAGTAAATATCATTTAATTTTTCTTCAGGTATGCGTTTTTCAGATTTCTTTTCATCCGGATAACCAATAGCAATCATACATAAAACTCTTAAATTATCAGGAATATCAAGTACTTTTTTGATGTATTTTTCAGAATTCAACCCACTTGAATCCTCTCTTCTTCTAATCTGTACCCAGCAGCTTCCCAAGCCTAAGCTCCGGGCAGTTAGTATCATAATAGTAGAAGCAATAGAACAATCCTCTACCCAGACATCTGACTGCTCCGTGTCTCCCATGACTACCAATACCAGTGGTGCATTTCCCACAAATTTGGAACCATGGTCTTTGGCCCTTGAAAGTTCGGACAATAATCCTTTCTCTTTAACAATTAAAAATTTCCAGGGATTATTGTTCTTTGAAGACGGTGACAATAAGGCAGCTTGCATAATCTTCTGAATTTTTTCATTTTCTACTTCTATGTTTTTAAAAGTCCTGATACTTCTTCTTTTTTTTAATAAATCTAACATATATTGGACTCCTTTAAATTATTTTGGTAAAATCTTTCATAATTTTAATCTGTATCCTGGTCTTATCTATAATTTTTCTGATAAAACAATTTTAACAAAAATAATAGCTTTATGCTATAAGGAAAAAGAATGTGTTATTTTTTAATACCTTGCTCAGCTTTTCCCTTGTCTAAAGAGATAGTCTGCATTACAATATAAAAAGTGATCAAAAAATTTCAGAAGAGGTATGAAGTTGATTATTGATAAATTGGTAAAAATATATTTTTCTCCTACAGATTCTACAAAAAATGTTATCAGCACAGTAGCAAAAAGCTGGGGAGTCAATGAACAAAGAAATATAGACTTACGCTCTTTAGGGGAACGTCATAATTTTAGACTTAACCTTCAATCTGAGGAAGCCATAATTTTAGGTATTCCGGTTTATGAAGAGAGGATTCCTGATTTATTATACCCGGCATTAAGTAAAATAAGAGGAAATGGAAACCCAATGGTTTTAATAGTTACTTATGGTAATATCAGCAGCGGGATTGCCTTAAAGCAGTTAAATAAGATGATGCGCAACCAGGGTTTTAAAATAGTTGCAGCAGCTTCATTTATAGGCGAACACTCTTTTTCATATAAAGAAATTAAAATAGCAGCCGGTAGACCGGATATCCAGGATTTAGAGATTGCAAAATCTTTTGGAAACCTGATAAGAGATAAAATAGAGTCTATTGAAAATATTGAAAATTTACCTGAACTTAATATCAAGGGAAAAATTTCATCAATGGGAAAGTTGCTTCCCCGACATAGTGAAATAACATTTGCTTATTCTCCCGTTGTTGATTCAGCTCTCTGCAAAAAATGTAAAAAATGTCTTGAAGTCTGCCCGGTCAATGCTATTGACCCTGATAACCTTAAAAGCAGAGATAAACTCTGTATTCGTTGTTTTGCCTGTGTAAAATTTTGTCCTAATAATGCAAGAAAGGTTATTTTTAAAAAACCAGTTTTAGTCAAGAATACACTGAAACAATTAAGTAAAAAAAGAAGAGAACCAGAGATATATATCTAAGATAAGTATTTACTGATAAAACTTTAGAAAAAAAAGAGTATGAAAAATATTTTTCTCATACTCTTTTTTAGTTGTATATATAATTCTATTTTTATTTAATCTAAACCTCTTTAAAAACTGCACCGGTACTGGCTGAAGTAACCAGATATGCATACCTTTTTAAATAATAAGTAGATGGTATGTTTCTTTCGGGTAGAGCCCATTTTTCTTCACGCTGTTTAAGCTCTTCTTCGGTCAATTTAACCGATAATTCTCTATTTGAAATATCTATTTTAATTATATCTCCATTTTGAATCATGCCTATAGGTCCTTTTTCTGCAGCCTCAGGTGATACATGTCCAATTGCTGCTCCCCTGGTCGCTCCAGAGAATCTTCCATCAGTAAGAAGGGCAACATCATTATCCAATCCCATACCACAAATAGCTGAAGTAGGAGCTAACATTTCACGCATTCCGGGACCACCCTTTGGTCCCTCAAAACGAATAACCACTACATCCCCTTTTTTAATTTCTCCATTGATAATAGCCTGATAGGCCTCTTCTTCTGAATTAAAGACCCGTGCAGAACCTTCAAAGGAATACATTTTTTTGCTGACTGCCGATACTTTAACAACAGCTCCATCCGGAGCTAAATTTCCATACAGTACAGCAATCCCGCTTTCGGTACTATAGGGATTATTAAATTTTCTTATAACATCAGTATTCTTTATCATCGCTGATAAAATGTTCTGCCCCATTGATTTGCCTGTTACAGTCTTCTCCTCTGTATTAATCAGGTGATTATCAGCTAACTCTTTTAAAATAGCCTGAATTCCTCCTGCAAAATATAAATCTGTAACATGTAAATTACTGGAGGGAGATATTTTAGTTAGAATTGGAATAATACGGCTTAATTTATCAAACTTCTTTAAATCTAACTTGATTCCTGCTTCATGGGCAATCGCCAGTAAATGCAAAACTGTATTTGTTGAGCCAGCCATAGCCAGATCAAGGGCAATGGCATTCTCAAAAGCCTTTTCAGTCATTATATCCCTTGGTTTAATTTGTTTTTCTACCAGATTCATAATAGCCTTTCCTGCCTTGTTGGCAAGCTGTTTTCTTGCGCCATACCCTATAGGGATTGTTCCATTGCCAGGTAAGGCTATTCCAAGGGCTTCTGCTAAACAATTCATTGAATTTGCAGTAAATAAGCCTGCACAACTTCCAGCTGAAGGACAGGCACATTGCTCAATTTCCTGTAAGTCTTCTTCAGAAATTTCTTTTTGATTATATTTTCCAACTGCCTCAAAAACTGTGTTTAGATCAGAGTCCTGACCATTGCATTTACCTGTTAACATTGGCCCGCCACTAACATAAATGGCAGGAATATTCAGACGTCCGGCAGCCATAAGCATTCCCGGGACAATCTTATCACAGTTTGCTACCATTACCAGGCCATCAAAGTGATGTGCCATAGCAACAGCTTCTATTGAATCTGCAATTAACTCTCTGCTTGCCAGGGGATATTTCATACCCTGGTGATTCATGGCTATACCATCACAAATGCCGATTGCAGGAAATTCCATCGGAGTACCTCCTGCTGCAGCAACGCCTATCTTTACCGCCTGAGTAATATCATTAAGCTGTATATGTCCGGGTATAATCTCATTAAAAGCATTGACTATACCAATATTTGGCTTCTCTAAATCTTCTTTATTGTACCCCATTGCATAAAATAATGAGCGATGAGGAGCACGACTTGGACCATTTGAAACAATATTACTTTCCTTTTCCATAATTCATATCCTTTCTTTATTAAAAAAATATATTTTGTATCATTTTATGGCTAATCACTAAACTATTATAAAATTAATGGAAGAAATAATGGCAAATAAGTAACTAACAATAAAACAAAAATCATTATCAAAATTAAAGGTAATGCCTGACGGCTGATTTTTTCAATGGAATATCCGGAAATACTACTGGCAATATATAAGTTAATTGCAACTGGTGGTGTTGACATACCAATAGCCAGGGCAATTGTCATAATTATTCCAAAATGGACAGGATCGACCCCGATTTTAGTCATCAATCCTAAAAATATCGGTGTTAATATAATAATAATTGATGCAGTCTCCATGAAAACACCTGCAAGTAAAAGAATAATATTAACAAATAATAAAATTATTAATCTGTTATCAGATATTGATAAAACTGCATTAGTTATAAGAGCAGGTATATTCCAATTAGCCAGCACCCAGCTAAAAACCTGCGCAGTACCAATTAAAAGCATTATTAAAGAAGAAGTAATAACTGATTTTATGAATATTCTAAAAATATCTTTTAAATTTTTATCCCGGTATATAAATACGGAGACAAATAAAGCCCAATCAACTGCAATCACAGCTGCCTCAGATGGTGTAAAATATCCTGAAAATATTCCGCCTAAGATGATAACCGGTGTCATAAGTCCCCAAATTGAAGACTTAAAACTATCCATCACCTCACTAAGTATTATTTTTTTTCCTTTGGGATAATTTTCTTGATTTGCTTTCCGTAAAGCCATAAACATCAGTGCAGCCGCCATCATAACCCCGGGAATAAAACCATTCAGAAATAACCGGGAAATTGACTCATTGGCAATTAATGCATACAGCACCATAGGGACAGATGGAGGAATAACAACCCCAATACCACCTGAACAGGCAATTAATGCAGCAGAGAATGCCGGATCATAATTTCGTTTTTTTAATTCGGGAATTAACGGTGTCCCAATAGCAGCAGTAGTTGCTCCACCAGAACCCGAAATAGCAGCAAAAAAGGCAGATGCAATAACACTGATAATCCATAAACCGCCTCTCATAAATCCAAAAATAGTTTCAGCAAAATTAACAATCAATTTTGACATTTTACCTTCTGCCATCAAATCACCAGCCAGTATAAAAAAAGGTACTGCGATTAATGGAAATGAATCCATTCCTGCAAACATCCTTTGTGGAACGAGAACTAAAGGCACATCGCCAATTGCCAAAACTATTATCGAAGACAGGGCAACTGAAATAGCAACGGGAATACCCATTAATATAAGTAAGATAAAAGAAAAAAATAATAAAATTGCAATCATGGACTTACCCTCCCTGATAAACCAATAACCTCTCCCCATAGCATTACCAGGCTATGAAAAAGCATAACTGAAAAACTTATTGGTATACATAGATAAACATAACGCATTGGTATTAATAAAGCCGGAGAGGTTTGAAATACCTGCATGTTAATTAACTGCAAACCATAAAATATTGCAATCATAAAAAATATTAGAGATACTAAATTTATAATAATTGCCATTGAACTCTTTGATTTTCCTTTAAATTTCTCAACTAAAAATGTAACAGCAATATGTGCTCCCTGCTTATATGCAACACTTGCGGCAAACAAACTACTCCAGACCAATAAATACCTGGATATTTCCTCTGTAAATGAAAGGGCGTTGAAAAATATTCTGAAAATAATTTGAATAGTAACCACTATGGTCATTATTATCAACATAATACCAGCTGATATCTTAATAAAACCATTCAAGATTTCACTGATTCTCTTAAACTCCAAATAAATCTTTTCCATCATAAATCCTTATATAAATAATCAACTATCTTGCAGTATTATTTGAATTCAAATAATACTGCAAGATGCTTTTTTGGTAAATATTAATAAATCTCAGTTACGGTATTCTGCCAGGGATTCCTGGATTTCTTCTAAAAGACTACCGAATTGAGAACCATATTTCTCGTATACTGGTTTTACCGCTTCCCTGAATGTGTCTAAATCCGGATTTTCTTCAACAATCATGCCTTTATCTTTAACAAACTGTAGTTGTTCAGCTTCATTGTTGTTATTATAGTCCCTTGCTGCCTGCGCCCCTAATTTTGCTGCTTCTTCAAAGATAGCCTGCTCCTCTTCTGTCAATGACTGCCATAGTTTATCACTTGTCATGATAGTTGCCGGGGCATATGTATGCCTGTCAATAGTCATATAGTCCTGTGATTCATATAGTTTAAATGAATATACAACAACAATCGGGTTTTCCTGTCCGTCAATAGTTCCCTGAGAAAGTGCAGTAAGACACTCTGTCCAGGCCATTGGTACTGCATTTGCCCCTAATGCCTTAAAGGTATCAACATATAAAGGGCTTTCCATTAAGCGAATTTTCAACCCTTTAATATCACTGGCTGTTTTAACCGGTCTTACGCTGTTGGTTAAATTTCTGAAACCACGCTCTGAAAAAGCTAAACCATGCATTCTGATATCACTCAGTCTGCCCAGTACATCCTGACCAATTTCACCATCTAAAATATGATAAGCTTCTTCAGGTGTTCCAAACAGGAATGGCATTTCAAAGACTGCCATTTCCGGCAAAAAATTAGCAATTGGACCGTTAGTAATTACCCCCATATCAATAGTTCCTAATTGCATACCTTCTAATAAAGTTCTCTCATCTCCCAATTCAGCATTAGGATGAATTTCAACAACTATAGCACTATCAGTCTTTTGTTCTACAACTTCTTTAAATTTTAGTGCAGATATGTGAAAAGCATCCTGCTCATTAACAACATGGGTTAATTTTACTACTCTTGCAGCTTCAGCAGCTAATCCTGAAAAAGAAATAACTGCAAATAGAATAATTATAAATAATACACTTATAAATCTCTTCATTTTATTTTTTCCTTTTCCTTTCTTGCAATTTTTGTTTTTTGTCTTTTGGATTTTATTAAAATAGTTTCTTTAATCAGTTCAATTAATTTAACCTCCTCTCTGTTTTATTGGTTATTAAAAATAAAAAGCCTTCATCCCAAAAGCTTCTAACTTTTAGGGACGAAGGCTAACCGTGGTACCACCCTAATTTAGCAAAAAATCACATATCTATTTGCCACTCTCATTATTAGTAATTAATACTTTTTCAAAATTATGCCTGTTATTGTAATATAAACACATGAAAAAACAAAAAAGTGATTTTCAGTATATTGTGCGCCAATTCTCACCTCTGTCTGGCTCTCTGTTAATAAAGATATACTTACTGCTTTTTTTGTAATTACACTATATGTAATTTTAAAATAATTTTTTCTATCTTACTATTATTTATTTTCGGTGTCAAACTAACATGCTACACTACATTTCAAAAAATAGCTTATAAATTATGATTAATCATTAATCAATTATAAGCCAGCCTGACGGATTCATTCGCCAGCGTGGGTTGAATAATCTCTTGCCAGCCCGTAGAATCCCAGGTATGTAGCTTAGAATGAGTTAGAAAATACTTTTGTGGAATTGGATGAGTTCCAATAACTACCTTTAAACCAAATTGCTGTTCAATAAATTTCTTAAAATGATTAATCCTCGGACAAGGCGGATAACCAACCACTAATCCGGTTGCCAGATGAATAACCTGTGCCCCATTTTTTTTCATTTCTTCCGGTGAATATTCTACATTTCCTCCGGGACAACCATCACAGGTAGTGTATCCAACCAGTTCAATTTCCTGGCCCTGGTAAATAGAAAACGCTCCTTCTCTATTACGCATAGCTCTTAAACACTTACCACCTGCGCAACGGTGATATCGATGACAAATTATAATACCTATTTTTATTGTGTTATCCATCTATTTAGCTATCCTCCTTTAAATATTGATTTGAAAAATTTATTCTGTAAAGATTTAAAAATCAATTGTTCTTAAATCCCTGTTTAAGATTTATATAAAAATTATTATAATAAGCCTATTTCTTTGTCATCGAAATCAGCAATTTTTTTATCATATGTTAAATAAATGAATTATAAAATATGCAGCCATAGCTATGGCAAGAAGTAACTTTACCACAATCGATGTAAGACTTCCCAGAAAAGTAGCAAATCCTGCTTTAAATGCCTGTGACTGGTCTTTCCCGGCAATCAATTCTCCTACAAAAGCACCAATTAATAGTCCAAAAATAATTCCAAAAGGAGGGAAAAACAGTAATCCTATAATCATTCCAACAGCTGCTCCCCATATGCCTGTTCTGGATGCACCATATTTTTTAGCTCCTAAAAAAGGTAAAATATAATCCAAAACAGAAACTGATACTGTCAGTAAACCAAAAATTATCAACATATCAATACTTATAGCTGTTTGGCCTCTGGATAAATATAAAAGGATTAATGCCAAATAATTCAGTACAACTCCCGGTAAAGCTGGAACAATTACTCCGATAATCCCAATTATGTTCAATATAAATCCAATTATAATCAATAGATAGGTTTCTCCTGTTTTAATATATAGTAAATAACAGTACTATATTATTCTCAATTAATTACTGACTCAGTTTTTACTGATTTCTGCTAATTCTTTCATAACTGCTTCACTAACTGCCTTTGTTGAGCTGTTGCCACCCATATCAACTGTTTTAATTGTACCCTTTTTTAACATATTCATTACAGCATTTTCAATAGTTAATGCTGTTTCATTCTCTCCCAACTCCTCCATCATCATAGCTCCGGCAATAATGGTCCCGATTGGATTTGCTACAAATTTATTCTTCAGATCAGGAGCAGAGCCATGGATTGGCTCAAACATGGAAACACCCTCAGGATTAATATTAGCCCCTGCTGCCATACCGATTCCACCCTGTATAGTTGACCCCAAATCAGTTATAATATCCCCAAACATATTTGGTGAAACAATTACCTTGAATCTTTCCGGTTGACTGACAAAAAACATGGTCATGGCATCAATAAGATAATAATCCGTTTCAATCATTGGATAATTTGCAGCTGTTTCTTTGAAGACATCTCTCCATAATTGATATATATCGGAAAGTACATTAACCTTATCAACCGTGGATACTTTGTGCAATTTTTTTCTTTCTGCGAAATCGAAGGCATATTTCATTATTCTTTCTGAGCCTTTTTTACTCAAGATTCCCAGTTGATATCCAAATTCCTCCGGCTCATTAAGGTGAAAATCAAGCTGGATATCCATATCAAATAATTCCCTGTGCAAATTATGCCTTTTTTGATACTGCCGGTTATTAAAACGTCCGCCGGTTCCAATATAGAAATCTTCTGTGTTCTCCCTTATAACGTAAAAATCAATATCCTCAGGACCTTTGTTTTTTAATGGGCTGGGAACACCCTGAAAAAGCTTAACCGGTCTTAGATTAATATACTGGTCAAAGAAAAACCTTATCTTTAATAGTATTTCCTTTTCCAGGATTCCGGGTTTAATTGCAGGGTCCCCTACTGCACCAAAATAAATGGCATCCATATCCTTAATCTCATCTAAAACACTATCCGGTAAAAGAATACCCGTTTTCAGATAATATTCTGCCCCAAAAGGATATTCATGCCATTTCATCTCAATACCATTAGATTGACAGGCAAAATCAACAATTCTTTTGCCTTCTTGTATGACTTCCGGTCCAATTCCATCACCGGGAATAAGTGCAATATTGTACATATTAACCTTGTTTTCTCCTTTTCATCTCAATTCTGGTGTATTTAACCAGGCCACCCGCTGATATTATCTCCTGAATAAACTCAGGCATAGAATTTATTTTAAACTCAATATTCTTACTGTTATTCCTAATAATACCATATTGAGGGGTAATTTCTAAATTATCACCCTCTTCTGATTTATCAACTACCTCAGCAGACTCAAAGATAGGTAAACCAATATTTATAGCATTTCGATAAAAAATTCGAGCAAATGATTTGGCAATAACACAGGAAATACCTGCTGTTTTTATAGCAAGAGGAGCGTGTTCCCTGGAACTTCCACATCCAAAATTTTCTCCGGCAACAATTACATCCCCGGGCTTCATCTTTTTTACAAAATTCTGGTCATAATCTTCCATACAATGTGCTGCCAACTCCCGGGCATCTGATGTGTTCAAGTATCGGGCAGGAATGATGACATCAGTATCAATATTATCTCCAAATTTCCATACACTGCCTTTTATAATCATAATTAAACTACCTCCTCAGGACTGGATATTTTTCCGGTAATAGCTGAAGCTGCTGCTACTGCCGGATTAGATAAATAGACTTCACTTTCCGGATGACCCATTCTACCTACAAAATTACGGTTGGTGGTCGAAATGGCTTTTTCTCCTTTTGCCAGAACACCCATATGACCTCCAAGACAAGGACCGCATGTAGGTGGACTGATTACTGCTCCTGCATTAATAAATATCTTTAATAATCCCTCTTCCATAGCATTTAAATAAATCTGCTGGGTGGCCGGAATGACAATTAGTCGGACATGAGAGTCAACTTTGTGATTTTTCAATATTTGGGCAGCAATTCTTAAATCCTCAATATGACCATTAGTACAGGAGCCTATTATCGATTGATCTATTCTAACTTCACCTACTTCACTGATAGGTCTTCCGTTTTCAGGTAAATGAGGAAAAGCTACTTGTGGCTCAATATTTGCTACATTGTATTCGATTACCTTCTCATATTGAGCATCATGGTCACTCTTTGTTAAGGAAATTTTTTTATCTGTTTTATTTTTCAGGTATTCCAGGGTAATATCATCTGCTTCGATTATGCCGCTTTTTCCGCCGGCTTCAATAGCCATATTACAGATAGTAAAACGGTTATCCATAGATAACCCTTTAATAGTCTCCCCACCAAACTCCATTACTCTGTAATTAGCTCCATTTACACCTATCTGCGATATAGTATATAAAACAAGGTCTTTTCCTCCAACCCATTTATTTAATTTTCCATTATAAATAAACTTAATTGTCTCAGGTACTTTAAGCCATATCTCACCGGTAGCCAATACAGCACCCAAATCAGTGCTGCCTACCCCGACTGCTAAAGCTCCTAATGCACCGGAGGTTGGTGTGTGAGAATCAGCACCAACAATTACCTGGCCGGGTAAGACTAATCCCTTTTCCGGAATAATGGCATGTTCGATTCCGCATTGTCCTATCTCGAAATAATGTGTAAGAGCCTGCTCTTGTGAGAATTCCCTGAGAATTTTTGCCTGCTCAGCTGATTTTATGTCTTTATTTGGAGTAAAATGATCTGGTATAAAAGTTACCTTATCCTTATCATATACATTTTTTGCTCCAATCTCTCTAAATACTTGAATTGCTAAAGGACCTGTAATGTCATTTGCAAAAGCAAAATCTACTTTTGCCTTAATTAAATCTCCAATTTTTATATCTTCTTTTTTGCAATGAGATTGCAGTATTTTTTCGGTAATTGTCTTTCCCACATCTTCCTCCTAAATTTTCTAAAAATTTTATTTATTTAACAAAGCAACGATATTAAGCATTTTTTCTGTTGCTTCAATTGCTGCTAAAACCTGGTCAGAATTAACACCCTTAGTAATAATATTCTGTTTATTATCAGACAATTCCCAGGTTATCGTACACTGTACCAGTGCATCTGTCTTTCCTCCCGGAGGTATAGTAACAACATAATCAATCAATAATGGTAATTTAAAACCTATCTTTTTAAAGACCTTTCTTATAGCATTCATAAAGGCATCATATCCGCCATCACCATGGGCAATTTCTTCTAACTCTATCTCTGCTCCTTTTTTACGATCATGATACAACATTTTAATTACTGCAACCGGTCTTGTTGATTTACTTGTCAAAATATTGTAAGCCTTTAATTTAAAAATACTTTCACCAGGGGTATCCAGAATATCAGAAATAATGTATGGCAAATCAGCATTTGTAATAGTTTTCTTTTTATCACTCAATTCAATAACTCTTGCCAAAACACTTTTCTTCTGCTCTTTAGTAAGCTCGATGCCTATCTCTTCCAGGTTATATTCCAGGTTAGATCTTCCACTTAATTTTCCAAGAGAATATTGTCTTTTTCGATTAAACCTTTCAGGTAAAAGCCTGCTGGCATATAGATTTCCCTTTCTGTCGCCATCTGCATGTATTCCTGCTGTTTGAGTAAAGGCATTCTCTCCAGAAATTGGCTTATTCGCTGCGATACGATAAGCAGAAAATGCCTCAACAGTTTTACTTAATGAATATAATCCTTCCTCTCTAATTCCGGTATCAATTTCCAGAAAATCCTTTATTCCCACTACTACTTCCTCTAATGGGGCATTACCGGCCCTTTCTCCCATCCCATTAACTGTGCAATGAACGCCTTTTATCCCGGCTTCAACTGCTGCAATGGTATTGGCAGTTGCCAACCCATAATCATTATGGGCATGGAAATCAAAACGGAGTTCAGGATATCTTAAAACCATTCCTTTAATAAAATCATATACCTGTGAAGGATGTAAAATTCCAAGGGTATCAGGCAACATAAATCTTTTGATATTTTCTTCCCTGAGACAATCAATCAGATAATACACGTATTCAGGTGAATTAATCATTCCATTTGACCAGTCCTCCAGCCAGAGATTACACATGACACCTCTTTTTCCGGCATAGGTGACAGTGTTTTTTATATCTTCAATATGTTGCTCTTTTGATTTTTTTAATTGAGTTTGCAAGTGTTTTTCTGAACCTTTTGCTAAAATATTATTAACTCTTCCCCCTGAATTTGCAATCCAGTCAACTGATTTTTTAATATCAACAAATCCCAGTATTTCTATTCTTTCAGAATAATTTTTTTCATTTGCCCACTGAATAATCTTTTGGACAGCTTCCTCTTCTCCCTCACTTACCCTGGCACTTGTTATCTCTATCTTGTCTACATTGACATCATCCAGTAATATTTTTGTAAGTGCCAGCTTTTCTTCAGGGGAATAGCTAACATTTTTCATTTGTTCCCCATCTCTAAGGGTTGTATCGATAATTTCTAATTTTTTAACCATTTTTCTATCCTCTTCTGTTGATATTTTTTATCAGGCAATAATCTGGTTTTCTATTAAAATGATTATTTTAAATTTTTACACTCTATTTGCCTTGATATCAATTTATTGATAGCCTTCAAATAGGCTTTTGTGCTTGCCTCTAAAGTATCAGTGCTAACACTTCTGCCAACAAAGGAATTGCCATTATCTCTTATCTCAACAACTGCCTCTCCCTGGGCATCTTTACCCCTTGTCAACGCTCTTATATAATAATCTGCTAATTTAACCTTCACACCGGTTATCCGGTCAATGGCATTAAAGACTGCATCCACAGGCCCATCCCCACAAGCAGCATCTTCATAAATATCGCCATCTTTCATTAAGCTTACTGTGGCTGTCGGTAAAATACTATTTCCGGTATTTATATGGAAATATTTTAATTCATAAATATCCTTTATATCCTCAATCAACACTTCAGACATTAGAGCAATCAAGTCTTCGGAATAAATTTCTTTCTTTTTATCTGCCAGTAATTTAAATTGCCCAAATGATTTGTTTAGTTTTTCCTTATCCAGATCATATCCTAATTCAGAAAGCCTGCTTTTGAAAGCATTGCGACCGGAATGTTTTCCTAATACCAGTTGATTACTTTCCAGGCCAACAGTCTGTGGCTTCATAATTTCATAAGTAGAGGCATCTTTTAACACCCCGGCCTGGTGTATCCCAGCTTCATGAGCAAAGGCATTTTTGCCAACAATTGCCTTGTTTGGCTGAACTACAAATCCCGTTAATCTACTTACAAGTTTGCTGGTAGGATAAATATATTTAGTGTTAATATTAGTAGTCATATTGTAAAAATCCTCCCTGGTATGCAAAGCCATTACAATTTCCTCCAGAGATGCATTACCTGCTCTTTCCCCAATGCCATTAACTGTACATTCAATTTGCCGTACTCCCCATTTCAATGCCTCCAATGAATTCGCCACTCCCAACCCCAAATCATTATGACAATGAACACTCATGATTGCCTGATTGATATTTGAAACATTTTCTTTGATTCCTTTTATAAGCAAGGCAAATTCCTCTGGCTGTGAATATCCTACTGTGTCTGGAATATTAATTACAGTAGCCCCTGCATTGATAACTTCTTCAAAAATCTTATACAGATAATCCGGCTCACTGCGACTGGCATCCTCTGCCGAGAATTCCACATCAGTACAAAAACTCTTTGCCAGTTTAACCGCATATACGGCATCCCTTAATACTTCTTCCGGGGATTTTTCCAGCTTGCATTTCATATGTATGGGAGAGGTGGCAATAAATGTGTGAATTCTTGGTTTTTGTGATAACTTGATTGCATCCCAGGCACATTTAATATCTTTTTCTGTTGCTCTGCATAAAGCTGCAACACCAGAATTTTTTATATTTTTGGCTATTGTCTCCACTCCCTCAAAATCACCGGGAGAAGATATTGGAAAACCGGCTTCGATGCAATCCACCTGCATCTTTTCAAGATATCTGGCAATCTCCAGTTTTTCATTAGTATTAAGAGAGGCTCCCGGACATTGTTCTCCATCACGTAATGTGGTATCAAAAATAAATATTTTTTCAGCCATATTTCTCTCCTTTTTTATTTTTATATTTCAATAATTATTAATGTTATTTAAATTTTATATAATTATTTACAGATATCCGTTTTTTTTACTTCTTGCAATAGCAATTCTCCCGGTGCGTACAATCTCAATAATTCCAAAAGGTTTCAGAAGTTCCAATAATCCGTTGATTTTTTCCTCATCTCCGGACATTTCAATTGTCAGGGTATTTCTTTCCACATAGACAACCTTGGCTTTAAATATTTCTACCAGTTGAATAATTTCTGCTCTAACAGAGAGTGAGTCTGTGTGTACCTTGACTAAAACAAGCTCTCTCTCAATAACATTCTGTGGAGAGATGTCTCGAACACGTATAATATCAATTAATTTATTTAATTGCTTGGTTATCTGTTCTAAAACCTTTTCATCACCACTTGTAATTATTGTCATACGGGAAATGCCTGGTTTTTCAGAATGTCCCACTGCAATGCTCTCAATATTGAAGCCTCTCCTGGTAAATAGACTAGCCACACGTACCATTACTCCTGGCTGATCTTCCACTAATATTGCGATAGTATGTTTCATGATTCTTCTACTCCTATCATGTTATTAATCGATGAACCCGGCTGTACCATTGGAAAATTATTTTCTTCCTGGGGTATCTGACAGTCAATCAGTACAAATTGCTCAAGCTCAACTGCCTTTTTAAATATAGAAGAAAAATGTTCTTTATTATTAACCCTAAACCCGGTTCCCCCATAACCTTCAACAATCTTGACGAAATCGGGGTTTCCGGAAAGTGAGGTGGAAACATAACGCCTGTCACAGAATAGCTCCTGCAATTGCCTGACCATTCCCAGGTAACCATTGTTCATAAGTATTACAATTATAGGTATTTTATTATAGATTGCTGTAGCCAGTTCCTGTATATTCATTTGAAAACTTCCATCTCCGGATATGCATATAACCGGTTTTTTCGGATTTCCGATTTTCGCACCTATAGCAGCAGGCAAACCGAAACCCATCGTTCCAAGACCTCCGGATGAAATAAAGGTTCGGGGATGAATAAATTGACAATAATTGGCTGCCCACATCTGATGTTGTCCTACATCAGTCACGATAATTGCTTCTCCTTTAAAAAATTCGTTAATACATTTGATAATATATTTGGGTCTTAAATTGGAATCATTGTCTTCTGTATTTAAACAGATTCCCTGCTTAATTTCCCTTATTTCGTTTAGCCATTCTGTGTTTTTTCTTTCTGCTATATGGCTGTTCATTTGGTGCAGAATATTTTTCAAATCTCCCACAATGGGAATTTTTACTGATATGTTCTTCCCTATTTCTGCCGGATCTATATCAATATGGATTATTTCCGCATTTGGACAAAATTGTGTCAGGTTTCCGGTAATTCTATCATCAAAACGAGTCCCCAAGGCAATAATCAAATCGGCACTGCTGGTAACTTTATTTGCCAAATACTGTCCATACATTCCGAGCATACCAACATAGAGATGATTATTTTCAGGAAAACTTCCGGCACCCATGAAGGTATTAACAACCGGAATGTTTGTTTTACAGGCCAGTTTTTGTAATTCATCTGAAGCATTGCCATTAATAACACCTCCTCCGGTGATAATTACCGGTTTTGTAGAACCTGAAATCTTTTCCACTGCCAGTCTTATCTGCTTAATATGCCCTTTAACAGAGGGCTTATAACCTCTCCTGATTACCCTGTCAGGATATTTAAAAATACATTCGGCTAATTGAACATCTTTTGGCAAATCCACTAATACCGGACCAGGCCGTCCGCTTCTGGCTATATAAAAAGCCTCTTTGATAATTGCTGCCAAATCCTCTACTTTTCTGGCTATATAATTATTTTTTGTAATAGGAATTGTAATACCAGTGATATCAACTTCTTGAAATGCATCATTTCCCACCATGTTTGTTGGCACTTGCCCTGTTAGTGCAACTAGAGGCACTGAATCCAGATGAGCATTAGCCAGGCCTGTAACCAGGTTAGTTGCACCGGGGCCGGATGTGGAAATACATACGCCAACCTCTCCGGTAGCCCTGGCATATCCATCAGCTGCATGAATTGCCCCTTGTTCATGCCTGGTTAAGATATTTCTAAAAGGAAGTTTTTCTACCTTTCCAAACATATCATATAACGGCATAATTGCTGCTCCGGGTATACCAAAAACCACTTTTACCTTCTCTCTTTTTAAACATTCCAGTATAATTTCAGTTCCACTTAATTTCATTTCTTCACCTCTATTCAATCTCTTATCAATAATTACATACCACCTGTTTTTATATAGTAAAATACCCCGGCAGATTGGTCCCTATATTCGAACAAGGAACCTTCCGCTGGGGTCTTTTTTACCCACGGTGTAATACGAATTTGGTATCTTATAAAATATTCGTATTTTATGCCACTTGGTCCAGCCTTTTAATTTTTTTCAAAAAATTAAAACGGAACCCTAGACATACTTCCTTATAAATAAAAAAACGTCCCTCCGAACCAAACATCAAGGTTCGGATAGGGACGAATTTATCGTGTTACCACCCTATTTCAGTAGAAAATATCTACCCTCATTGTAAATAAATCAACAACTATGCTGTTAATTTATTAAGATTTAATAATCTCAATTCAGCAAGAAGTGAGTTTCAGTAATATCTGCTACCATATTCACACCGATTCATGGCTCTCTTTAGCAAATTAATTACCTAATGGCTTCTATGTTGTTTTTATCTAAATTAATTTTAGACATTTTACTAAGATATTATTTATTTGTCAAATATAATTTGAATATTTTTTCTATAGCTGCTATGAATCAAAAAATAATACCATTTATTTTATTATAATGATTCCAATAATGCCTGTAATAGAAGCTGGTTTTTACAGAAGAAAATTTATCTAATCTATTACCCCAGTCTCTGACTATATCCCTGGCTTTTAAAAAATAGTTATCAACAGTATTTTGATTAACATTTATTCCGCTGCCTTCGGTTTTTGATAACATTTCTTTTTCGTAGTTGTTTATAAGAGGCCGTATCACAGCTAAAGCAGAATCATAATAACTTAAAGCCTTGCGGTGGTAATATTCACTTTCCCACCAGTATGAATCCTTATCATAATATTTACTTCCTTCTTTATATTCTGAGGGTAATTCTGTATTACAAGAAAAAACTGGAAAATAAGGGCTCATACATGGATTGGATGCACCGGTTGTGTAAAAGACCATATTCTCTTCACCTATTCCGGCTATCAATGAACATACCGTTTGTGTTCTTCTAAAAAGTGGATCAGCTGCATGTAAACATATAGTGCCTCCTGGTCCTTTATTGGGAGTCCATTGGGATCCATCTCCATGATTACGCAAAATATCTATAAAATCTTTCATGGTAAATCTTTTATTTTTTCCTTCAAGCAATTTACGGGAACATTTTTCTCTAACGCCTCCATTAGCAGCCCAGGTCATAAGTTTATCGGAATAGCATTTTCGGAAATTAAAATTATCAGAGCTTTTGCAGTAACCTTTATCAACTGCATTCTTTATTAGTCCTTCTGAACATTCATCATAATCCTGCTGCAGAGAAATAACATTGGAGATGCTCCAGATATCAGTAATTTTTTTCCATGCCCACCATCTTTTTACAGTTTCCAGCACATAAGCCTCTTTTTTGTCAGCAATTAAAAAGCTGTTCATATATTTCAATTTAAAACGATAACCACAGTTTCCCCCCTGCCCGTATTGTTCTAAAAGTCTGATAATAATTTCCAGAGCCTGCCTTGCAGTAGAGCTTCGTTCAGCAGCCAGCCTAACCAAATCCATACCGGTCAAACCTTTATTGTCCGGTTTTTCTCTAGTAAAAATTGCCTCATTGCCAATAATTACTCCATGCTCATTTGCTGCCATCTCTGCACCAAACATCCAAAACGGTTTGCACAGAAAAACTCTTGCTGTTTCTGAAACCTGGGGTATAGTTAAATATGTACAGTCAACGGTGTCATTGGAATTGTGCTCTCTCCTGGGAATAATACAGATATTTTGAACTTCATCAGGTTCCCGATCACTATTTTTCCCAAAAAGAGTCATACCTCCTTCAGAAGCTGAATCCAAGGTTACAATTGTATCACACATCTTAATTTTGTCTCCCGATAAGAAAATTAAAGCAGGTAAAATGAATGTTAATTTTCATTTTATCACCACTTAATATTTCATTCAAAAAAAATGATATT
>JAQVMU010000015.1:22387-28234 GCA_028703475.1 Atribacterota bacterium
TCGAAACAAAAAGCAAATTGGCAAATGATGCTGTAGAGGAAAATTCCAGAATTGCAACTATGGTTATTAATGCTCTGCTGGATTTTGGCTTACTTGAAAATGATATAAAAACCGGTTCATACAGGTTGCACAGTTATCGTGAACTGCCCAGAGATAATCCAAATATTAATGAAGAATCAATTTTTTACCAGGCTTATAATGAAATTATAGTCTTAACAACTCAGCTGGATTCAGTGGGAGAGTTGATAGATCTTGCTGTTATTTCCGGAGCAAATAATATCAATTATATCAGTTTTGAATTGAAAAATCCGCAGGTATTAATGATGCAAGCCCTTCAAATGGCCACTGAACAGGCCTATCTTAAAGCTGTTTCAATTGCTGAAAGTGCAGGCGAAACAGTAAAGGAACTGTATAGTATAAGAGAAGAAAAAACCGGTTATACACCTGTACGGTTTGGAGATACTATGATTCAAAGGGAGGTTGCCTTGTCGGCGGCACCTACCCCTATATCTCCTGATGATGTAACAGTCAGGGCATCAGTAATGGCGGAATTTTCACTGAATAATTAACATACATGTTCCGGTTTTCTTTCGGTTGAAATAAATTGTTGACCGTATTTACCGTAAGTATTCTATTGTTTAAAAATATTAGTCTACATTATCAGAATATAACTTATTGGAGTTAATAAAAATAAATATGGAGTTTTACAATAAGACAGATTCAGACAATAAAAAAACAGAATTCCAGATCACACTGGTAACCGGGGTATATAAGAACAGTTATACAGTTTCCGGTGATGATAATACTGAAGTACGTGCAGAAATAACCGGAAATTTGCAACATAAGGCTGAAACTCCTCTGGATTATCCTACAGTGGGAGATAAAGTATGTGTCCAGATTTTCAATAATGATTTTGCAGTTATCCATAAAATAATACCCAGAAAATCTGCTTTACTGCGTAAGATGGCCGGGAAAAAAATCTCCATGCAATTAATCGCTGCCAATGTTGATACTGCATTTATCATCCAATCTCTTGACAGCGACTTTAATCTAAGAAGAATAGAAAGATACCTTGCCATTGTCAATGAAGGAAATATCCAGCCAGTTATATTGCTGAGCAAAAGTGATCTTATATCTAATGATGAAATTGTTAATAAAATATCATCAATTTTAGCTTTTATGCCTGAGTTAAAAGTAATCCCTTTCAGTAACTCAACCAGATATAATTTTAAATCTATAACAGATTTATTTGTTACAGGAAAAATCTACTGTCTGCTCGGATCTTCAGGAGTAGGAAAAACAACTTTGATTAACCGGCTTTGCGGTGTTGATATATTTAAAACACAAACCTTGAGAAAAATTGGAAAAGGCAGACATACTACAACTTCACGGCAATTAATATACCTGGCAAATGGTTCTATGATTATTGATACTCCTGGAATGCGAGAGCTGGGTATAGTGAATATACAGTCAGGAATTGAGAATACCTTTGAAGAAATAGCCGTCCTCGCAAAAAAATGTCGTTTTAACAATTGCAGTCATACCAGTGAAAAAGGTTGTGCAGTATTAGAAGCACTTAAACAGGGCAAATTACCAGCAGAAAGATATGAAAATTATATAAAAATGAAAAAAGAATCTGATTATTATGAAATGTCTTATGTTGAAAAACGACGGAAAGACAGGGAATTAGGAAAATTTTATAGAAATGTATTAAAAGGTAATTTAAAAACTAAGAGATGGTAAAATCTTCGTAAAACATCAAAATATACCATCTCTTAGTTTTTTTACTCTTTTAAACTGCATCCCTGATATATTATTTCCCCATCCATCTCTACCATTGCCTCACCTTGATGCTCCCAGAAAATAACCGTTTCATCCTCATTAGCATACCTTGCTCCTGATGCACTTATTGCCTGATTTAATTTGTATTCTTTTCCTTTAATGGACAGCAGGGCTGATTCCGCATCTTGCCCATAAATTATTTTTATTTCCACACCATCAGGACAGGAAAAGAAAAACACATTTTCGTTACTTCTGCCAACAATCCCGGAATTGGAAAAATACATCCAGGTAATTACTCCCAAAGCAATTATTAAAATTAGTACAATTACTTTTTTATTTATTATCACACCTCAATACCCCTGCTTTGGCAAAGTTTTCAAATTCCATTTCTCTGATAATAATACTTACTGCTTCCTTAGGGCAATCCAGAGTTTCAGTGACTGCCTCGGTGACCTTTTTAACCATTTCTCTTTTCTGCTCTACAGTTCTTCCCTTCAATATCTCTACCTGTAAAATTGGCATATTTAAGCCCTCCTGTTTTTTTATATTTCATCAGCAATTATTGAAGCTGATAATACTTTCTATTTCTATTTAACTGCAATATTGTTTATATGTAAAGCAACTCTACTAAAACATTTGTCTTACTATAAAATATCTCAATAATTTAATATTCAGATATAGACAGAGATAGACACAGGGAACTAAATGCCAGGTAGAAAATTAGTGAAATATTCATTAAATAGCTCCGGATGAGTCTCCATAGGACAATGATACGCACGTTCAATAACAACAAACCTTGCATTAGAAATTATCTTTGAAACTGCCTCACCCTGACTGAGCGGAACCCAGCTGTCATCCCTTCCCCAAATACATAAAGTGGGAAGATTTATTGTATTCAAATTACCGAATAATTCTTTATCTGAGGAGTAATTTTTTAAGAGATTTGCAAATGTTAAATATGTATTCTTTATTTTCAGGGGCAGGTAGTATCCGTCTATTTCCTCAAGTGTGGGTTCCTTTCCATATGCTGAAGTCAGAAAAGATTTAATTCTCTTTCGGCTTAAGGCAAATCTGGCAAATATTTTACCTGTAATATTTCTAAGAATTCTGGAACGGGAGAGTATTTTACTAATAAGACTACTATTATGTTCAAATGAACCGGCTACCAGTGTTAAACTAACTGCTTTAAATGGATTTTGCAATACCATTGCAGCCACAACTCCACCACCCATTGAATGGCCAACCAAATGCCAGTTTCCCGGAATATTCAAATCAGCAATTAATTTCCAGATAAGATTTGCTCTATCATTATTACTCTGCTTAGCTGCCGGTTTCCGTTGACTTAAACCAAAACCAGGTAGATCTATCGCTACAACCAGATAACCAAGATTGGCTATTTCCTTTGCTACTTTGCGCCAGCTGAAAGTGGAACCGCCTAATCCATGGATTAGCAGAATATTCCCAATTGGGACTTTATCTTCAGGTTTCCAAATCCGATAATGCATCTCAACATCATCTACTTTTATAAAATGACTATTTTCAAAACGAAGCTCTTCAACAGTATAGGTTTTTGCAAAAGTGTTTATTGACAGTATGGAAGAGCACAATATAAGCAACAATATCATAAATACGATGTTATTCTTTAAAAACAGCCTGATGTTCATTTTTATTCTACCTCTGGCAATGCTCTAATACCATTTCAAAAAAAATCAGAATGTTATCACTTATTTAAGTACCATTGTCGTTTTTCTTCAGGGAATTTTTCAATAGCATAACGCAACATGGTTCTGGGCATACTCAGATAATGTTTTTTAAGAAAATTTTCTTCAGTATCAATATTTCTTTTGCCAACCTCTCTGAGCATCCATCCCACTGCTTTATGGATAAGATCTTCTTTATCTTTTAACAGTATTTCTGCAATTTTCAATGTATCAGTAAAATCATTCTGGGTAATAAAATAAGAAGTGGACATAATCCCAATCCTGCGCTCCCATAAAACATCAGACCTGGCTAATAAATAAAGAGGACTTCTGTCCTGTTCAAACAGATAATCCCCAGCTATTTTACCGGCAGAAATGTCAACCAAATCCCAGTTATTTATATATTCAGTATTGTTCAGATAAAGTTTATATATTTTTTCTCTTTCTTTCTGATCTGCTTTTTTAAAGGTATCTGTTAATATAATAAGGGCAAATAAACGCTCTTCATGAAGAGGTGATTGAAGAAATTCTATCACAGCATCCAGAGATATCGCCCGATATTTCCCGGCAATTTTTCTCACAACTGGCACACGGATACCTAAAAAAATATCCCCTTCCCCATATTCTCCCTTACCGGTCTTGAAGTATCTTTGTAAATGGGCAGCCTGTTCAGGATTTTTTAATATTTGAAACTCTTCCTTTATAGTTTTGATGATATTTTCATTATTCTCCAACATATTGTTACTTCCTCTCCCTCTTTTTTTCTGGCTCTTATTATTTAAGAAACAGGATGTCTGTTTCCGGTTCAAGCAAATCTCCATTTCAAATTGATGACTTCATAAAAAGCTTCTATAATATGTTTATTATCTATAATATTCCCGAATACCTTCTCATATATAATGAGAATAGCATTTTATTAGTCTTCAATTAAAGGTTACTGCTGATAATCTTTATATTGCTCAAATTCTGGAATTTGAGATTGGAGAATTACATTAGCTTTTCTGCGGGATATATTTAATGATTGCCATTGTGAAAGAGCTGAAGAATTGGTATCCTGACTCCGCCAGTACAACTCATGAAAGAGTTCTTTTTTCAGATTATCATCTAAATCATTTAATGCTTCAATAATAACAGGAATAGCATCATCTGAAAGTTGACTTAAATAATTAATATCCATTTTCCCGGTCAATTCAAATCTTTCTATATTTTTTCGGGCAATACAGGAATCCGGATTGATACAATTTATTGCGGTCATAAATAGCATAATAGACAAAAATACATTAAAGGCAAATTTATTATCTGTTATATCTATAAGAATCTTGTAAAGCAACAGGCAGAAGATAATTGCCAGCAGGATAATAAATGAATGGCTATACAATCGCAACGTTGTAAAACCATATGCCTCTTCATACAGGGATAACCGAGTAAAAGCAGAAGCCATTATTAACAATACCTGCAAGATCAGGACAGTAGATAATATTTTAAATCCCGGTATATGTCCGGTTTTCTTTTTAGTGATATATTTTTCGACAGTTATAAGTAAAAGAAAAGAAATACCAGCTACTGTTATTAATTCAAAAAACCCTCTTCGTGCATATTGGGCATAAGTAAAACCATGGGCAGTTATGTTGCTTTCCCCTTTGAAGAGATAAGTTAGCTGAACCAGTATAAAAATAAAAAATAATATATTAATAGAGCAAAGTAAAATAGAAGTCTCTATCTGGTCCAGGGCATGTTTACTATTATTCTCTGGTGCGATAGTTGTTTTATTTTCCTGGCAAAATGAATATGCATAAGCACCAATAAAAACAAACATTACTAACAAAATTAAAAGAAAGCGTAAAAACATTTCCAACTCATTATTAATACCAAATAATCCTGAAACGAATTTTTGAAAAATTAGGTCAGATGAAGATAAAAGCAGTAAAAAAACAAATAGAAAGGGAATTGCTATTAAAAATCCTTTTATAATCTGTGAAAAAACTCTTCGATTTTCTTTAATTCCCCTTTGTAAAAACATATTAAAGAATGTATGCAATGAAGGTTGAAAGAATTTTACAGGTTGTAAAAATATTTTTACATAATCTGCAATTAAAAAATCTTTTATTTTCCCGCAGAAGGATATTTCTGTAATAATAAGCAGTAACACTATGGAAATAATAATGTTAAAAAAGACAAGTAACCCGCTGGAACGAACAAATACCATTGTACTAAAAAATATGAGAAATGTTAGGGGCAGCAAAATTTCTCTACTTACTTTTCTTTTAAAAAATTTGGCAATAAGGAAAAGTCCGGAAATAATGAGTAAAACATATAAAGGAAAAGAAATGCCAGGAATTTTATTATAAAAAAAGTAATCAAAAAG
>JAQVMU010000016.1 GCA_028703475.1 Atribacterota bacterium
ATAAAATTTCTAACCTCTTATTAAAAAATATTTGTTAATAAAATACATCATGCATATCCCACATATTTTCCAACTCAGATAATTTTTTAAAGGTTTGTTTGCCCTTTCTTATACTTACCGCAGTAACGATAGCATTTATAATGCTTAATGGTGCAGTAAAAGAATTCACAAATGAATTTAAATTACTCCTGGCAATTAAAGAAACATTAGATTTTTGCGCAATTGGAGATAGAATATTATCTGTTATAGCAGCTGTTTTGGCACCTTTTTTATTTGCTATTTCTACTATTTCAACAGTTCTACGGGTATATCTTGGAAAACTAATGGCTATCAATAAGTCTTTTTTATTAATACCTGCTATTTGTTCAAATAAATCCTCCATCCCATATGTAATGCTTTTGGTATTTCTTAAAAATAAACTTAATGCCTGGTTAAAGAATAAAGCCATTGAGGCAGCGGTTCTCAAACCTACAATATATATAACATCTGATTTTAAAATAAGATCAATAAGTTGTTCAAAGGATTGTGGAGAAACCTCATTCATTGTATTTTCTAAATTGTCTAAATCTGATTGTAATACCTGGTAAAGAATGTCTTTCCCTTTGTATACGTTGTTGATTGAATGTTTTAACTTATTTACAGTCGTCAGCTGCTCTTTAATCATATCTTGAAGCACTATCTGTAGTTCAGGATAACCACTGTAACCTAATACAGTTGCAAACCTTACAACGGTTGATTCACTTATTCCTACTTCTTTTCCTAATTTGGCAGCAGTCAGAAAAGCTGCTTTTTCATAGTTTTTTAATAAATATTGAGCAATTTTTTGCTGGCTGGCAGTTAATTCATCAAATTTTTTTTGGATGGATTGTTGTAGTAATGTACTATTTTTTATCATGGTATTTTTAATATCCCTTATTTTTTAAAGGAAATACCTTGCAAGTTATGTTGCAATATTATTATCATGATGCAATTATTTCACCTTTTATAATTATACAACAAAAAAAAGAAAATTACCAGAATATTTCCGGAAATTTTCTTTTTTAAAAACATTAACTTGATTTATTGGCATTAAATCCTATTTAATACTACTTTTAATGAATTATCCTTTTTACCTTTTACTGAATCTCTAATTTCTTTTATTTCATTATCCAGCTGAATTTTAATTTTTTTCTCCTTAATCATGGTTAGGTTTATTTTTACATTTAATATCGCACTTTCTAAAGTAGCATCTGCAAGTATTGCACCCACTCCGGCGTCACTGATTACATTTTTATTTCCCTTCTCCGAAATTTCTTTACATATAAATAGTACATCTCTACTTCTTCTCGCAATTTCTAAAGGTACATTTGCAGCTTCAATAAGAGCAGTTTGTATTTTTTTATTTCTATCTTCCATTTGTTCTTTTGTTTCTTTAGGCAATTTCATAATCGCCATAAACTGGTTAAATGCATCAACATCCTCATCTATAAGTCTTTCAAAATCATCTCTTAATTTCTCACTTTTTTTCAATAATCTCCTAATATCTTCTTGCACATCCTGGTATTTCTCCTTCCCGATAGTCAAATTTCCAACCATGGACAGCAATGCTGCACTCATAGCTCCTACCAATGCGGCAGTACTGCCGCCACCAGGTGTTGGAGATTTTGAGGCTAACATATCTAAAAAACTTTTTATCTTTTTATCTTTTATCATTCAATTTATCTCCTTCCATTGAATATATAAGGTTTAAGATGATTTACTGTAACATCTTAAATAAGCATCAATAAACAATTGAATTTCCCCATCCATTACTGCCTGAACATTACTATTCTCTATTTTTGTTCTATGATCTTTAACCATTTGATAAGGTTGAAAAACATATGAGCGTATTTGACTTCCCCAGGCAATTTCCTTTTTTTCACCGGCTCTTTTTTGCATATCATCTTCCTGCTTTTTTTGATAATACTCAAACAATTTTGCTTTCAATATCTTTAGCGCTGTTAATCGATTACTGTGTTGTGAACGCTCATTTTGGCATTGTGCAACAATATTAGTTGGAATATGTGTTATTCTGACAGCTGAATCAGTAGTATTAACGTGTTGTCCTCCTGCCCCGGTAGACCGATAGGTATCTATACGCAAATCAGATTCTTCCAAATCAATTTCTATTTCATCTTCAATCTCAGGTATGACATCTACAGATGAAAAGGAAGTATGCCTCCTTTTATTTGTATCAAATGGTGATATGCGAACTAAACGATGCACCCCTTTTTCAGACTTAAGAAATCCAAATGCATTTTTTCCAGCAACAGTAAAAGTAACACTTTTTATACCAGCCTCATCACCGGGTAGAAGATCTACTATTTCAGTTTTGAATGATTTTTTTTCTGCCCATCTTAAATACATCCTTAAAAGCATTTCAGCCCAATCTTGTGATTCGGTACCACCAGCACCAGGATGAATTGAAACGATTGCATTATTCTTATCATATTCATCACTAAACAATAAATCTCTGTTTAAATCTGATATTTCCGCCTCCAACTTTTCTACTTTTTGTACAATCTCTTGCCAGACTTTCGGACTATTTTCCTGACAATTCAATTCATAAAGTATCTCAATTTCTTCCAAATTATCATTTAAAGCCTGGTAATCTCCTACAACAACTTGTATATCTTTCAGCTCTTTTGATACCTTATTTGCTTCTTCCTGGTCTTCCCAAAAGGTATTTAAACTCATTAATCCTGATATTTCTTTTACCCTATTTCGTTTTTTGTCCAGTTCAAAGATGACTCCTTATTTCTATTATTTTTTTTCTAATCTCGTCTATTCTTGAATTTAATTCAGCATTTGAAATATCTTTCATATAGCAAACTCCTTATATTTTTATTTATTCTTGCCGCAACAATGCTTGTATTTTTTCCCGCTACCACATGGACATGGGTCATTTCTACCAATTTTTGTTTTCTTATTATCCTTTCCGGTTAATTTTCTATTAAAGTTATTCGGGCTCTCTTTTTTCCCAGTAACATTGCCTTCTACTGTATAGTTTTTACTTCTTTCTTCCGGAATATCAGTTCTATTTTTAATTTCTACACGATATAAAAATTTAACACTATCTTCTTTAATATTCTCAATCATATTTTGAAACATATTATGTGCCTCAAAATGGTATTCTGTTAAAGGATCTTTTTGTGCATATGATCGCAAACCAATTCCCTGTTTTAAATCATCAAGTCTTTTTAAGTGATCCTTCCATTCTCTATCAACTATTTTAAGTAAAATCATTTTTTCTATTTGTCTCATCAGTGTTGGGGTTAACTCTTTTTCCTTATTATTATATCCCTCCATAGATTTTTTTAATAAGTCATTTTGTAAAATATCAATATTTAATTCAGTAATATCTCTGTCAAATTCCAGCTTAATACCGAAAGTATCATAAAAATTGTTCTTTAATGAAGTTAAATCCCACTCTTCCGGATAAGTATCTTTATTTGTATATCTATGAATCATATTAGTTATTGTATCTTCTATCATATCCAGAATAATTGTTTTAACATCATTTCTTAGTAAAACAGTTTTTCTTTGTTCATATATTATTTTTCTTTGATATTCCATCTCATTGTCAAACTCTAAAAGTTGCTTTCTTATTTCAAAATTTCTTGATTCAACCCTTTTTTGTGCCCCTTCGATTGAACGAGTAATAAAAGAATGCTCGATCGGAGTACCTTCCTCAACACCTAATTTTTCCATGATTCCGGCAATACGTTCAGAACCAAACAATCTCATGAGATCATCTTCCAGGGAGAGGAAAAATCTTGAAGAACCAGGATCTCCCTGGCGACCTGATCTACCTCTGAGCTGATTATCAATTCTCCTGCTCTCATGTCTTTCAGTCCCTATTACATGCAGCCCTCCTAACCCTGCTACTCCTTCACCTAACACTATATCTGTTCCCCTTCCAGCCATATTAGTAGAAATAGTTACTCTTCCCTTTTGACCTGCTTCTGCAACAATCTCAGCTTCTCTCTCATGATTTTTTGCATTTAACACGCTATGCTCTATCTTTTCAAGGTTTAAAAGCTTGCTAATTCTTTCAGATTTATCAATTGATACCGTTCCAACCAGTACTGGCCTGCCTTTCTTATACAATTCTTTTATTTCACTAATAACAGCGTTAAATTTTTCCTTCTCTGTCCGGTATATAACATCAGAAAAGCTATGACGCTTTAATTCTTTATTAGTAGGAATAACTACTACTGGCAAATTGTAAATCTCGATAAATTCATCCTCCTCTGTCTTAGCAGTTCCTGTCATACCGGCAATTTTTTTATATAACCTGAAGAAATTTTGAAAAGTAATCGTAGCTAATGTCTGACTTTCTTTTGCAATTGTCACATTTTCTTTTGCCTCTATTGCCTGATGCAGACCATCACTATATCTTCTTCCAAACATTAAACGGCCTGTAAATTCATCTACAATAATAACTTCACCGTCTTTAACTACATAATCTACATCTTTCTTATATAATTTGTGAGCGCGGAGAGCTTGTATTATGTGGTGTTGAAGAACCATGTTGTTCTGTGAATATAAATTATCTATACTTAGTAATTTTTCCATTTTTGCTACACCTTTTTCAGTAAGAAAAATCGTTCTTTCTTTTTCATTTATTTTGTAATCATCTTCTTCTTTTAAGTGATAAACTAATTTGTCAATCTGGAAATACTTTTTTGTAGATTCTTCCGTTGGGCCAGAGATAATAAGAGGAGTTCTTGCTTCGTCAACCAAAATGCTATCTACCTCATCTATTATTGCATAGTCATGCTTTTCCTGAACAATATCCGCTTCATGAATACTCATATTATCTCTTAAATAATCAAACCCAAATTCATTGTTAGTTCCATACACAATATTTGATTGATAAGCTTCCTTTCTTTGTCTGGTGTTCATATCATGTTGAATAAGACCAACTTTTAGTCCCAAAAATTCATACACCGGTCCCATCCAAAATCTGTCTCTTTTTGCAAGATAGTCATTAACTGTAACAATGTGTACACTTTTATACTGTAGAGCATTTAAATACGCAGGCAGTGTGGCTACTAATGTTTTCCCTTCACCTGTAGCCATTTCGGCAATCTTACCCTGATATAATACAATTCCCCCAATAAGTTGAACATCAAAGTGGCGCATATTAATAGTTCTTTTAGCTGCTTCCCGCACAAGTGCGAACGCCTCTGGTAATATTTTTTCCGGTTCGGTACCATCTTTTAATTTTTCCTGTAAAATCTCAGTTCTTTTTTTAAAATCATCATCTTTTAATTTTTTTATACTTTCTTCCAGTTTGTTTATTTCTTCTACCAGTGGCATTATTCTTTTTATTTCTCTATCATTAGAGCTCCCTAATATTTTTTTTACTATATTTAACATTGATAAAACATTCCTTCCTGATTATTAAAGTTTGTTTCGATAAAATGCTGTATTTAGATATTTGTTTTATTCTCTTTTACTTAAATCAATATTAATATTTTAGTATAGTTATTAGTAATGAAAAATAATTTATAAAGCATGCTATTATTTGAAGAATTATTATATTGATTCCTCTTCAGTCATTACATTTTGAATAAGGACAAATAACCCGATAAATATAATAATATCCCCCACGCTTAATATTGATGTCTGAGGAAGTGGATTTGGTAATGGCAAAACGTCTCCCAGGAAAGCAAATAAGGCCTTGCTGTTATTAACTAAATAAATCATATTTTCAGTTTCAGCAAAAGTATCTAATGTTCCAACAATTGAACTGTTTAGCAATACAGGCATCTTACCGCCATTTACAATAATTACAAACGCATTCAGCAAAATACCTAAAGTGATATATTTAAATCCATAAAGATTTAAATTTTTAAATGTTGCAAACAATAATAAAAGGTAAGAAAATATTAATATTATAGAACTATATTGAAAAATAATTGCAATATTCATTATTTCAGCAACCCACAATAATCCCCTTAATAATAAGGCAAATGCAAATATGTGAACACTTTCAATGGTAAGATGTGATAACCTTTCTAATTCTCCACCTCGCAGTAATCCGACTATTATAGAGAAAATAACAATTATTAAATATAGCATTTTGTCAATACCTCTTCTTATCCATTACCAAAGATATAAACTCTTTTGTCATAACAGGGTCAAATTGTTTACCGCTTTCATTTTTTAATTCCTCTAATATTTCCTGTTCTGATAATTTTTTTCGATAAGGACGGTCTGAACTCATGGCATCATACGCATCAGCAATGGCTAATAATCTGGCATTTTTCGGTATACCTTCACCTTTTAAACCTGAAGGATACCCTTTGCCATCATAATGTTCGTGATGATGCAATACTGTATCAGAGCATCTCTTTAGAAATTCTATTGAATCAATAATCCCGGCTCCGATAACAGGGTGCTTTTTTATTTTTTCAAATTCTTCATCAGTCAATCTATCCTTTTTTTGCAAAATACTATCCTCAATACCTATTTTACCAATATCATGCAAAATTGCAGCATATTCAATGTATTCTGTTTCCATTTCTGAAAAATTCAATCTTTTAGCCAGCTGAACAGCCATTTTAGATACCCTTTCTGAATGTCCATGAGTGTATGGATCTTTGGCATCAATCGCCGCTGCAAGCGCTTTTATAGTATTTAAATACATTATACGCATTTTGGTAAATAACTCAAAAGAACGCCTGGCAAGCAATAAAGGGAAGAAAAATAGGAGCATTCCAAGAATACCGATTTCAACATAAATTATAGACATGATGAACCCAATTGGTGCTTCTGCCAAATAACTAGGCAGTGTCTCCTTTATGTTTATTAAATAAACCCTGGTAATATTTATATTTTTTTCAATTGCCAATACACCTGTTACCAAAATTGAGTTAACAAGACAATAAGCAAATGCACACAATGATGCAGGTATAATAAATTTTATAAAGTTCTGTTCTCCGATTAGTCCCCCTGCATACTGGTAAACCAATCCTGCTACTCCTGATGTTAAAGAAAACTGTGATGTATTAAATAAAAATTTTTCAAATCTTCTATTCTCTTTACTTAATATAATTCCTATTGAACTAAACGCCGATACAACCATAGCTAATGCTGGTCCATATACTAAAATTACAACAAAATCAATTGGAAAAGTAATCGTAATCTCCCCACCTTCAGGAAGAGAAACAGGGATAAATTCTGCCATTATTGAAATAATAATAAAAAATAGCACAGGAAACCATATTTTCGATAAATCAGGAATTGTTGGAAGTAGGTAGATAAAAAGAGATGTTGCTAATATTGCTGTAATAATTATATATATTTTTAACTTATTACTCAAACTATCTTCCTCTGGTTTATTTTGTTTATCAACGTAATAGGTCGGTAATTATTGGTAATTACCTCGTTTTTACCATCTGTATCTTGCGCCACCGGCTAACAGTAAAGCCATGACACTAATTAAAAAGCTGATAAGTTTAGCTTTATTAATTTTCATATTGCACCTCCACGGTTTTCTTTGTTCAAAAAAAGGAACAAGCAAAAACCGCTTCGCTTCGCTCTAAAAAATGTTCTTTGTTACTGTTTTTTCTTTTAAATGGTTTTACCTAAAAATCACCGACCTATCCTATAACTTTTTCTTTCTAAATTATTTAAATGATATTCTTCTGTTAACCGCCTTTAATATTGCATTTACAATAGCATTATTGATGTTTTCCTTGATTAAAGCGGATCCAATTAAATTCTCCTTTCCTTGAGAATCAATTAAATTTACTGAAATCAATACAATCCCTTTTTCATGCATCTTAAATTGCTTAATTTCATCAATCTGAAAAAATACTTTCCCATTAAGAAAAGAGGTTATTGCATCAAGAGTTGCCCTTGCAATAATGAATTCTCGATTATTACTCCAGTTGACACAATCAATCTTACCTTCAAATTTTTTCCCCTGGTTTTCCAATGTTACTGTAACCTGGAAACGCCCTTCATTTGAAGACACTTTTGCATCAGAAAATTTTAATCTTTTTAAATAATCATTCTCTTCCTTAATCTGCGCAATACTAATCTTGCGATAGTCAACAGCAATATCATGTTGGGCAATTAATAAAGATTCTATATCACGACTTACTTTTTTCGGATTACAGCAGTCTTTTGTAATAATATGAATCTCTTTTATTTCTTTGTTTTTATCCAGCATTATTTTGGAAAACAGCACATCACTTAAAGCATTTATTGATTTTTCCACTTCTTTTAATTTTGAAGCAAAATGAGATGAAAGAGAATAATTATTAAAATCACTTACAGATATATCTTCCATCGAAACCTCCTCTTTTCTTTATACTTCAGGTTCTATTAACCCAAAATTACCATCCTTCCTTTTATATATGACATTTATTTGATCAGTAGCTTCATTGTTAAAAACAAAAAAATTATGGCCTAACAATTCCATTTGTAAACTTGCTTCTTCAGAAGTCATTGGCTTTATTACAAACTTTTTTGTCTTGACAATTTTAATATCCTCATCTTCTATGGAAGCAACTTCATCTTTTTTATCTTGCAATAATTGTGCATCCATTGATTTATTTTGTTCACCGATGGATTTGCTATAGAGTTTACTTTTATACTTTTTTATCTGTCTTTCAAGTTTTTCAACAACTCTATCAATTGAAGTATAAATATTATTACTTTCCTCTTCTGCTCTAATGATTGCCTTTTTTGCCTGAAGAGTTACCTCAAATATTTGTCTATTTTTTTCTGCACTTACCATCGCAGTTGCATCCATAATCTGATCAAAATATTTATTTAATTTTTCCATTTTCTTTTTAACATATTCCTCTACAGTATCTGTTACCTCAAAATTTCTGCTTTTAATTGTTAATTTCATTACTGTTTACCTCCTTTTGTGACACTTTATATTTTCTTAGAATTTCATGGAAATAATCAATTAATATTGTTCTGATATTGATTTATTGATTTTACTTATAGTTGTATTATTAATATACCAGTAAATGTACAAAAAAGTAAATTGAAGCAATTCTGTTCAACCTATCATTTTATTTTTATAATATAATAACACTATCAGGTTTATTTTTACCAATATATTATAAGATTAATTCCCTTCCTGGACTGACCTGGTCTTTTCCCCCACACTCGCCTGCTGAGAGGTTCGCTATCTTTTCACTACTACTCTTCTCTTATTATCAATAAGGCAGGACTTACTCCAAAACCGCACCATGCTCAATAACTAATAATCGTTACCTTACGTGGATCGTTTAGCCTGCGGCTGGCATCGACTTTCAACCACAGCTCCAGGAAGGGAAGTTTCTATATTCCCCTTGCCAATGTTAGAGCAAATACATTTACTATTCCGTGTTTTTTTAATTCTTTTGAACACGATTCAATAGTTGCACCTGTTGTATATATATCATCAATTAAAAGGATATTTTTTATATTCTTTTTGTACAATGGATTAACAGAAAAAACATTTTTTACATTTTTTGCTCTTTCATTCTTTGTCAAACCAACTTGTGAAAGATTTTCAACATTTTTTAATAAAAAGTTTTCCCCAAAAGGAATCGAAAAATATTTTGCAATATAATCAGCTAATAAGCCACTTTGGTTAAAATTCCTTTTTTTGTATTCTCTTTCTGTTAAAGGTACTGGAATAATTAAATCAATTTTTTTATTATTGTAAAAATCATCGGTTAATAAATATTTTACCATTAATTCTCCTAATGGTTTAATTAATTTTAGTTGTTTTTTATATTTTAGCAAATGAATAGATTTTCTGATTGCTCCTTCATAATATGCTATTGAACGATTATAATATAACAGTTCTTTTTTGTAACTGCAATCCGAACATAAAGCTTTTTTTTCGAAATCAACCAGAGATGAAAATGGTTTTCCGCATTGGTAGCATAAGGGCGGTAAAATATAACTTATCTTTTTTAAACAATCTCTACATATTCCATAACCTTTTGATTCTCTTATCGGTTTACCGCAATTCTCGCAATTAAGTGGGTATATTAAATTTAGCATTCCTTCAGTAATGTAATCCCAGGTATTTTTTATATTAATCATTTTAAGCCTTTTTTCTATATTAACTCTATTTTATGTACCTTCCCGCCAACCAGATAAATATTTTTTTTGTGCTGAAGTTAATTTATCAATTTTAATACCCATGCTTTGGAGCTTTAAAAGAGCAACTTTTTCATCAATATCAGTCGGTACAGGATACACGCCTTTTAACATACCCTTATTTTTGCTTACAAGATACTCTATTGATAAGGCTTGATTAGCAAAACTCATATCCATAACACTGGCAGGATGCCCTTCAGCTGCAGATAAGTTTAATAGTCTTCCTTCAGCCAGTAAGTATATCTTTTTATCATTTTTCAAGTTATATAACATCACATTATCTCTTACTTCTGTTTTGCTGAGTGATATTTCTTCTAAAGATGTAATGTCAATTTCTACATTAAAATGACCTGCATTAGCTAAAATCGCCCCATCTTTCATTGAAAGTATACTTTTACTATTAATAACATCCTTATTACCAGTTGAAGTTATAAATATATCACCAATTTTTGCGGCTTTCTCAATCGGGACAACTTCAAAACCATCCATAACTGCCTCTAATGCTTTTAGCGGGTTTATTTCAGTAATAATTACCCTTGCTCCCATACCTTTTGCCTTAGAAGCTATTCCTCTTGCGCACCATCCATATCCACAAACTACAAATACTTTACCCGCCAGTAAAATATTGGTAGCTCTTAAAAGCCCGTCTATAGTGCTTTGTCCAGTACCGTATCTATTATCAAAAAGATGCTTTGTTAAGGCATCGTTTATTGCAATGACTGGATATTGTAAGGTTTGCTCATTTTCCATACCTCTCAAACGGATTACTCCTGTTGTTGTTTCTTCTGTGCCACCAATAATACCAGAAATTAAGTCCGTTCGATTTGTGTGAATAGTCGATACTAAATCAGCACCATCATCCATAGTAATATTGGGTTTGATGTCTAAAACACTCTCAATATGGTGATAATACCCGTCTTTGTCTATACCCCTGATTGCAAAAACAGGTATCCGGTAATCCTTTACAAGCGACGCAGCTACATCATCTTGAGTGCTTAAGGGGTTTGAAGCACATAAAGCAATCTCAGCACCGCCGGATTTAAGTGCAATCATAAGGTTTGCAGTTTCTGTGGTTACATGCAGACATGCGGCTATCTTTATTTTCCTGAAAGGCTTTCTCTGTTCCAAATTATGTTTAATTATTCCTAATACCGGCATCTGATTTTTTGCCCAGATTATTCTTTTTTCCCCTTTTTGTGCTAAATTTATGTCATTAATTTCGTATTCCATTTCAAATACCCCTTTTTATAGATTATCAAACCTTGTTTACTGTAACCACGGATTATTTCTCATTTCTTCTCCAATAGTTGACATAGATCCATGTCCAGGAAGAATAGTATAATCATCATTAAATAATTTAAGTTTTTCCTTTATTGAATGCATAATTTGCTCCATTGAGCCACCTGTCAAATCTGTTCTGCCAATTCCATTAGCAAAAAGAGTATCACCTGTGAATATATTCTTATCAACTATCAGGGATACACTTCCCGGTGAATGACCTGGTGTATGTAATATAGAAATTTCAATCTCACCTATTTTAATTACCATTCCATCTTCCAAATACTTATCTGCCGGTGGTGAATTATATGTATTGCCTATTTTAAATGAACAATAAAGCTGGGGATTAATTATCATATTTTCATCCGACCGGTGAATTAATATTTTTGCACAATACTTTTCTTTTAAAATCTTATTTCCACCAATATGGTCAAAATGGCCATGAGTATTAATAATGTATTTAAGTGAATAATTTTCATCTTCTATTTTATCAAAAATTGCATTATCCTCTTCGGCTGGATCAATAATAGCTGCTTCTTTTGTTTTATTACAGGCTAATATATAACAATTTGTTGAAATGGGGCCTAATACAAACTTTGTTATAGAAAAATTATGATTTCTCATTATTATTATATTTCCTTTTCGTGTTTTTCAATCTATCTATAATTTATCACTATCTAAAACAATTGTTACAGGACCTTCATTTATTATTTCTACCTGCATCATTGCTTGAAATATTCCTGTTTTTACAATAATATTTTCATTTTCTATTTTTTGAATATAATATTTATAAAGAATATCTGCCTCTTCAGGAAGTGCTGCCTCGATAAAACTCGGTCTTCTTCCCTTTTTACAATTAGCATATAATGTGAATTGTGAAACAACGATAACCTTACCGCTAATATCCGATAATGACAGATTCATTTTATCCTCTTTGTCAGAGAATATTCTTAGATTTACAGTTTTCTTTGCAAGTATTTCTGCATCTTCCTTTGTATCACCTTTTTTTACTCCTAACAAAACAACCATACCGCTATCTATCTCTGAAACTATTTGATTGTCCACTTTCACCGATGCTTTGCTAACTCTCTGGATAACTGCTCGCATGTTTTCCTCTCTTTCTCTAGTCCTTTCCGATTCTTTTAACTTCTTTCACAGCCCTTAGACTTCTCAATCGGGTAATTATTTCTTTTAAATGTTCCAATGTACTTACTTCTATTGTTAAATTCAAAAATGCCATTCCATTTTTATTTGCAGATCCATTAATACTCATAATAGATGCTTTAAAATTTGAAAGAATCATTGAAACATCTGATATAATATTTTTCCTGTCACTGGAAATAATTTTAATCTTCACAGGAAAATAATCATTTTCGGATTTATGCCATTCTACATTAATCAATCTACCTTCCTCTTCGGAAATATTTTTAAGATTAGGACACTCTGTTCGATGTATTGTAACCCCTCTCCCTCGTGTAATATATCCAATAATTTCATCACCTGGAACAGGATGACAACAATGAGCAAATCTTACTAATATATTATCTACTCCCTCAATCTTTACACCTTTGTCGATTCTTTTTACTGTTTCTGCTTCCGATTTTTCCTTTGTTTGAATTTCTTTTTTTTCTTCCTGGGGTAATATTTTATTAATAAGACTAACCGGGCTTATTTTTTTGTAACCGATAGCTTCAAGCAGGGAATCAAAATCAGTGTATCCCATTGGTTGTGAAAAACTATTAAATTTTTCTTCTAAATCCGAATTCCAGATAATTTTATATTTATCAAGTTCCCTTGATAGTAATCCACGGCCTTTTTCAATATTTTCATTACGTACTTCCCGTTTAAACCAGGATTTAATTCGAGTTTTTGCACTGGATGTCTTGACAAATTTTAACCAATCCCTGCTTGGACCGGTTGATGTTTTGGAAGTCAATATCTCGACAATGTCTCCACTATTCAATTTTCTGTCTAATGGAACTATTTTATTGTTTACTTTAGCTCCAACACATTTATGCCCAATCTCAGTATGCACCGTATAAGCAAAATCCACCGGAGTTGATCCCAGGGGAAGAACTTTTACATCCCCTTTAGGGGTAAAAGTATAAACTTCATATTGCAATAAATCTATTTTTAAATTTTCCATGAATTCTCTAGGATCTTTTAATTCTTTTTGCCACTCTAAAATTTGTCTCAACCAGGATAGTCTTTCTTCAAACTTTTTATCCTTAAGACTATCTCCTTTTTCTTTATATTTCCAATGAGCTGCGATGCCATACTCAGAAGTACGATGCATTTCCATGGTTCTAATTTGTACTTCAAGAGGTTCTCCTTCTGAGGTTATAACAGTAGTATGCAGAGATTGATACATATTTGATTTTGGCATAGCTATATAGTCTTTAAATCTTCCCGGCATTGGTTTCCAGATAGAGTGCAAAAACCCCAGTGCAGCATAGCAATCTTTAATTGAATTGCAAATAATTCTTATTGCCATCAAATCATATATTTGAAAAAAATCCTTATCCTGCTCCTGCATTTTTTTATATATACTATAAATATTTTTTGGTCTTCCCTGTATTGTGGCAACAATTCCAAATTTGCGCAATTCCTCACCCATTTTTTCTTTTATTGACTCTATATATTTTTCTCTTTCTGCCCTACTCTTAGCTACCTTCACAGCAAGTTCATTATATTCTTTTGGAGCTAAATTATATAATGAACAATCCTCTAATTCCCACTTTACTCTGTTTAAACCTAATCTATTGGCAATAGGTACATAAATGTCAAGTGTTTCTTTAGCTTTTATTAGCCTTTTTGGAGCAGGCATAAATTTGAGAGTCCTCATGTTATTTAATCTGTCAGCCAGTTTAATTAATATTACTCTAATATCTTCGGCAATTGCCAAAAACATTTTTCGGAAATTTTCTGCTTGTCTTTCTTCTTGTGTTTTAAAAGATATTTTGCTTAGCTTCGTAACACCATTCACTAACATTGCCACTTCATCACCAAATTGCGTTTTAATTTCTTCCAGATCAACATGGGTATCTTCAACAACATCATGTAGTAAACCTGCTACAATTGTTATAGCGTCCATATTCATGTCCGCAAGAATGTTTGCTACTTCTAACGGATGGGATAAATATGGCAGACCTGAATAACGCTTTTGGTTTCGATGAGCTTCCTGGGAAAAATAATAAGCCTTCCAAATAATATCTATATCAGACGAAGGGTTATAGGATTTTATTTTTTTAATTAGTGTTTCTATTTTGATAGAATTATCTATCATTCTTACCTCTTTATAATGTCAAAGGTTCTTTAAAATAAATCAGAAATAAACAGTGATTTATATTATGCTTCATATTTAACAAGTGAAAAGACATCATACCCTTTTAGTTTTTCTCTGCCGTGCAGCATTTCAAGTTCAACAATAAAGTCTGCACCAACAACTTTTCCATTTAATTTTTCAATAAGTTTAAATACTGCTAATGTAGTACCACCAGTAGCTAGCAAGTCATCTATAACCATAATTCTATCATCTTTTTTGAACGCATCCCTATGGATTTCTAAGATGTTTTCACCATATTCCAATTTATATGAAATACTTTCTACATCTGCAGGCAATCTACCTTTTTTTCGTATTAATAAGAAACCTATATTCAGATTATACGCAACCGGAGCGCCTATAATAAAACCACGGGCTTCGATTCCTGCTATATAATCAATATTTAAAGATTTACAATGTTCAGTAATGCTGTCTATACAATACTTGTAAGCCTCTTTATCTTTTAGCAAAGTGGTAATATCCTTAAATTGTATTCCTTTGACTGGAAAATCAGGGATATTCCTTATTTTACTCTTTAGATCCATTTTTTTCCATCCTCCTAAAAGTGGGTTTAATATCCTTTATTATTAATTGTAAATTTTTTTTCCCATTCCAGTAATTTACGCCTATCTGGAAAGCAATATCAATATTCTTTGCATTCAATAGAATATGGCTTTTTTCAGCCATTCTAAAAGCTATGCCGTCGAAGCAAGTTCTCTTTTCACCAATGCTTAGTTTTAGGTGACTTTCATCTTTTCCAACTTTTCTCCAGGAATCCAAATAATACTCCAAACCACCAAAGATTGGCTTTATATTCCCAAATCCAAAAGGTTCAAGCTTTTCTATATCTCTAAAAAATTTCCAATTCACCTTATCTATTGATATAAAACTATCGATATTAATAGATGGCTCGCTACACTGGTATGTAAATTCTTTAGTGCTCAGGACTTGATTTATCCTATCCCTGAACAAATCAATTTTATCTATAGAAATAGTTATACCAGCAGCGTATTGGTGGCCACCATATTTTATTAACAAATCAGAGCATTCTGGTAAAACTTTAGAAAAATCAAATTCACCCTGATTTCTACCTGAACCCTTACCTATAATATCATTCTCCGATATCATTATAACTGGTTGTTTGAACTCTTCCATTATCCTTGATGCTACAATACCAATTATACCTGAATGCCACCCTTCTGAACTAAGGACAAGGATTTTTTGCTTATCATCTGAATTTGCATAACAGGCCATTTCTCTTGCTTCATTTAAAACCACCTGTGTTTTTGCTTTTCTTTTATCGTTTAATTCTATCATATTTTGCACTAAATATTCTGATAGATCAGTTGAATCAGTCAATAGGAGGTCAACTGCTATTTTTGGGTTTCCTATTCTCCCTGTGGCATTTAAAACAGGTATCAGATTAAAACTGAGCTCTTGTACTGATAAATTATTACCATTTGTTTCAACCCTGCATTTTTCTACTAACTTTTTTATACCTATTCTTTTGCTATCATTTAGTTTTTCAAGTCCATATTTAACGAATATCCTGTTTTCACCAAGAACAGGCACAGAATCTGCAATAGTGCCTAACGCCACTAAATCTAAATAATCATATGTAAGATTTTTATCTTTCCCTAAAAACATATATAATGCCTGGATTAATTTGAAGGCTACACCCACCCCGGCTAATTCCTTGAAAGGATAATCACAAGATTTTGGGTTAATTATACTTAAAGCTTTTGGGATAGTTCCAGTCGGTTCGTGATGATCAGTTATAATTGTATCTATATTGTATTTCTTAATACATTCTATTTCCTTAAATGAAGTAATCCCACAATCAACGGTAATAATGAGAGAAATATGATATTTAATTATAAATTTGGTACCTTTTTCACTAATTCCATAACCTTCTTCAAAACGGTCTGGAATATAATAATAAATATTTGAGCTAAAATTGCTTAATGCAGAATATAATAAACTTGTACTAGTTATGCCATCTACATCATAATCGCCATAAACCAATATCTTTTCTTCATTTTGAAGGGCAACACTTATTCTTTCAACAGCCTTTTCCATTTCTGTGAACAAAAAAGGGTTTAACAGATTAGATAATTCCGGATTTAAAAAATCAGAAATACTTTCTGTATTATTTAACCCACGATTAATTAGCAGCTGGGCAATTATTGGATCAAGAGAAAACTGATGCGCAATATTTTCCCTTAACTGTTTTTCTTCTTTTGCAATAATCCACTTAATATCCTTAAACCTCTTTCTGTACCAGATAATTATGTTTTACTTTTAATCATTGCACATCATCTGTTATTACTTTTTTATTTTTTCTTTTTTCTTTTGCCTTTTATTGATTTTTTAACATTATCACCAGTAATTTTGTTATCTGTTTTTTCCGGCTGTACAGTTGTATTAAAAGAAATGTTGCTCCTTTTCTTTAATTCTAAAAGCAAAGGTCCGGCCATGCATATAGATGAATAGGTCCCGACAACAATTCCGATTAAAAGCACAAAAGCAAAGTCTGATAAGGTTCCTCCAAAAAAATAAAGTGCAAGTACAGGCAATAAGGTTGTGATAGCTGTATTTATAGTCCTTGTTAGAGATTGATTGATACTTAAATCAATAGTTTTCTCGAGAACAGGTCTCATCTTTGTCCTGAGATTTTCTCTCAATCTATCAAATATAACTATTGTATTGTTTAATGAATAGCCTACTATAGTTAATATTGCAGCAATAATAGGAATAGTTATTTCTTTTTGCAGTAATGACAAAATAGCCAGCGCTATTAAAATATCATGTCCCAACGCAATAATAGAAGTAATTGCATACCTGAATTCAAATCTAACTGTGATATATAGAATTATTCCAATAAAAGCAAATATAATAGCTAATACTGCTAATCCTTTTAAGGATTCCCCAATTACGGGACCAACCATTTCAATTCTTAATACTTCAAATGGTCCTATTTCAGCATTCAATTTTTCCAGAATTTCTTCCCTTTGCTGTAATGTTATATCGTCTGTTCTTATAACAAACTCATTACCGGAAAAGGATTGTATAGTACTGCTTGCAATTGTTGTTTCCTCTAAAACATTTCGTATTTCCGCTATAGATGCATCTGTTTCAAAATCCAGTTGTAATAGAGTACCTCCTGCAAAATCAATGCCATAGTTCAAACCTTGAAAAAGTAATGAGATAATTCCAATTATAATAATAGCTGCAGATATTTTATAAAATTTTTTTCTATTTTTGACAAATTTTATATCTGTGTTTTTAATTATATCCATTAATGCTCCTCCAAAATAAAGTCTTACCAATAAATCTCTAAAATTATTTAAAATGCTGTTAAGATTTCATTAATCATAACTATATTGTTCTAAATTGCTCTATGGATTTTTGTTATTTTTAATCTTAAATCAAGGCATTTTTTTTGAATCGTTGACCCATTAATTCCAGAATTAACTTAGTTACTATTATTGCAGTAAACATGCTGACTGCAATTCCAATGCTTAGTGTTACCGCAAAGCCCCTGATTGGACCAGTTCCAAAATAAAGTAAGGCAACCGCGGCAATCAATGTTGTAATATTTGCATCCAGAATTGTTCTAAAAGCCTTTGAAAAACCTGCGTCTATAGAGGCTCTAAAGGTTTTATCCATTTTTAGCTCTTCCTTAATTCTTTCAAAAATAAGAATATTAGCATCTACAGCCATTCCTATTGTTAGTATAATCCCCCCAATACCCGGCAGGGTTAATGTGGCATTCAGTATTGCCAATCCGCCCATTACTAAAAGCAGACAAATACCTAATGACAGATCTGCCACTAAACCAAAACCTTTATAGTATATAACCATAAATATAAGGATTAATATTAAACCAATTAGTCCGGCCTTTAATCCACGATCGATTGAATCTTTTCCTAAAGTTGGTCCGACTGATCGGTTTTCTAAAATCTGTACCTCTACCGGTAAAGCACCACTTCTTAAAAGCAAGGCTAATCTCTGCGCCTCTTCAACACTAAACTGTCCAACAATCGAGGCTTCACCACTTGGGATAGGTTCTTCAACTACCGGAGATGATATTTCCTGACCATCCAGCGTAATTGCCAAAATCCTACCAACATTTATCATAGTCGCCTGCTCAAATAATTTTGCGCCTTCTTCATCAAATTCAATAACAACATTCGGCCTCCCAAATCTATCAAAAGAAGAACTGGCATTTTTTAAATGGGCGCCGGTTAGTAATGTTTCGCCACTCTCATCTTTAAATTCCAATAAGGCAGTTTTACCAATTAAATTTTCTGCTTCCTGCGGGTCATCCATTCCAGGTAACTGAACTAATATCCTTCTTTCGCCCTGACGTTGTATGACAGGTTCTTTAACTCCTTCCGGATTAATTCTGTTGGTAATAATTTCAATAACTCTATTTACCGCATCACTATCAACAGGAGCATTTGGTGTATCGACACATTCCAGAACAATGTGAGATCCACCTTGTAAATCAAGACCTAAATTTATATTTTTTTCTAAAGGGAATGCGTAGAAAATAGCGATAACAATTACTAAAATAATAAGTGCCAATCTAATCATTCTTAACTGCTTCATATGTTTACAACTCCTTTAAAAATTGATAAGTTTATGAATTTATAAATCAAAACATTTATAAAAACAAATTTGGGAATAATATATGACTTTTTTGCAAGAATAAAGGCAGGCTTAAAACCTGCCTTAAATATAATTTAATTTTTTTATCAATAATTCCTACTATTTATCTCTTTTTGAACCAATAGCATTTTTAGTAGTATTTATTTTAATATCTTTAGAGACTTCTAAAGTAAAAACATCACCTTTTATTTCTCTGATAATACCATATATACCACCAATAGTTATTACTTTGTCGCCAACTTTTAAGCCCTCTAGCATTTCCTTGTGCTTTTTCTGCCTTTGCTGTTGAGGACGTATTAGCATAAAATAGAAAATAGCAAATATTATAATCAAAGGCAAAAATTGTTCTAAACCACCCATATGTCTTTACACACCTTTCTTTATTAAAAATTCTTTTAAATTATACCTAATTAATTGTTTTTAAGCAAATATTTTAACTTCATTTTTCTCAATAATTTAATTATTCCTTACTATTGGGCCTTATGCAAATATTTTTTCATTTTTTATGAAAAATAACTTTCGTAAAATCTTTTTTTAAAAATATTGAAGTTATTTTTTTCGATAGCTATTTTGATATCTTTTACCAATTTGTTCATAAAGTAAAGATTATGAATTGTTCCTAAAATCGGACCAAGCATTTCATTTGCCATATATAAATGCCTTAAGTATGCCCTGCTGAAATTCTGACAAGCATAACAGCCACAATCATTGTCAAGAGGAGATAAGTCATCTCTATATCTGGCATTAGTTATAGAAATTTTTCCGGTACTGGTAAATAGACATCCATTTCTACCATTCCTGGTAGGCAAAACACAATCAAACATATCTATTCCCCTTGCCACCCCTTCAATAATAGATTGTGGTGCTCCTACTCCCATCAGATATCTTGGCTTTTCATCCGGTAAGCAGGTAATGGTCTCATCTATCATATCATACATAAGCTGTTTAGGTTCACCTACGCTTAATCCTCCCATAGCATATCCTGGAAATTCCAGATCAGTTAAATATTTTGCACTTTCCTGCCTTAAATCTGCAAAAAAACCTCCCTGGACAATTCCAAAAAGTGCCTGGCAATCCAAATTGTGATATTTTTGACATTCCTTTGCCCACTTATGCGTTCTTTTTGCAGCTTTCTCTGTTTCCAACCTTGTGGAGGGATAGGGCGAACATTGATCAAAAACCATTGCAATATCTGAACCTAAAGCCATTTGTATATCCATCGATTCTTTAGGCCCAATAAAGTGTTTTGAACCATCTATATAAGACTGAAAAGTTACTCCTTCATCTGTTACTTTGTTAATTTTTCCCAAACTAAAAACCTGGAATCCTCCACTATCAGTAAGTATTGCTTTGTCCCAACCCATAAAATTATGCAAACCACCAGCTTCTTTGATTAAATTATGACCTGGACGTAAAAAGAGATGGTATGCATTACATAAAAGAATCGAAAATCCCAATTCCTTAATAGATTGGGGTAATAATCCTTTTATAGTTGCCTGGGTACCTACGGGCATAAATACAGGTGTTTCGATAACACCATGCTTTGTTTCAAGAATCCCACATCTTGCTTTACTGTCTTTTTCTTGTGTTTTTTTTAAAATGGTATACTTAATAGACATTATCTTCCCAAGTTTATCCCCTTTTCTTATTATATTTTAAAAAATATTTAGAAACAATAATACATTAAAAAATTAGCATTGAATCTCCAAAACTATAAAATCGGTAATTTTGCTTAATAGCTTCCCTATAAGCGTTTAATAATAGTTCTTTCCCCGCAAAAGCTGATGCCAGCATCAGGGGTGTTGAACGGGGAAGATGGAAATTTGTTAAGAGTACCTTTATTATCCTATATTTAAATCCTGGATATATGTACAAGTCTGTCCATCTTGTCCCCTCTCTTATTATACTGTCTTTTATTGATATCGATGATTCTAAAGCCCTGGTTACTGATGTGCCCACTCCTATAATTCTTCTGTTTGTTTTTATTGCCTGGTTTAGTATTTTTGCATTCCTGTCAGTAATTGTATACAACTCCGATTTCATTATATGGTCTTCAATCTTCTCTTCATTAATCATTTCAAAAGTACCTCTGCCAATATGTAGAGTTAAAAATAATATTTCAACACCTTTACTTTTAATTTTATTTAGCAATTCTTTAGTAAAATGAAATCCTGCTGTTGGAGCAGCTATTGATCCTTCTGTACTAGCATAAACTGTTTGGTATAAATCAGAATTATCTAATTTTTTTTTGATATAGGGGGGTGTTGGCACTATGCCAATTTTGTGGAGTATCTTATTAAAATTATCACGTGCATTCATTTTTATTATATATGAGCCTTCATTATCATTTTTTTCAACTATTTCACCATTTAGCTCAGGTGAAAATATTATTTCAGTACCAATATGAATTCTTTTTCCGGGTTTTAATAGTGCTTTCCAATGATTATCAGCTAATTTATTAATCAAAAGGGTTTCAATTTTTCCACCAGTATTCTTTTTATTTCCATAAAGCCTAACCGGAATTACTTTGCTGTTATTTAATACTAACAAATCACCTGAATGTAAGAAATCATCTATCTGGTAAAACCTCTTATGCTGTAGAAAGCCAGTTTTTTTATCAATAATCATAAGTTTACTATTATCCCTTTTTGTTAATGGCTCCTGTGCAATATATCCCGGGGGCAAATAATAATCAAATGATTTGATATCCATTGTTAACCTCTACTTTTTATATGTTTAAATATTTTTTATAGTATATTAATCGTTTAGAATATTTTTAGTATATTTTTATTAAATCAATTCCCTGATAATAATATTTCAAGATTTCTTCATATGTATATCCTTGCTCAGCCATACCGTATGCACCCCATTGGGACAATCCTACTCCATGTCCGCTTCCTTTCCCGGATATATTGTAAGATATATTAACCTGTTGATTTATTTCTATATTTTCTTTTTTTACAGGTGTTTTAAGCTCTTTTTCTTCCTGGGAACGTTTCAGTAAACTTATTAATTCTTGTATAGAAAAATCTCTTTCCTCGCTAAGGATGCTACTTACCGTCATTTCCTTTTCTTTGTCAGCTATTTCTTGCTCTAATTGTTCTAAATTATAGTTTTTATCTTTACCTTCGTTTTCTTCTATTTTTATTGTTTCCCCAATTTTCTCGATTGTAAATAATGAACTTCTAACCATTGTAGGTCCTACAAGTAATCTAAAATCATTTGTTTTAAGGGTAATTATCTGTTGATTGCTATCACATAAATCAACAGATATAACTCTACCAGCATCGGTTTTTTCGCCAATTACAATATCTTTAACACTTTTTAATTCATAATTATTTTTTGCCAGCTTTTCTAAAATATCCTCTTCAGTAAGTACATAACTCCATTGATGGTTTGGGGGAGAAACAGTTAGTTCGAATTCAGACTGAACACTCCTCAAATAAGGAACATATCCACCCCAAACATCTTCGCTGTTTTCGGTATAACCGCCACTATCTGAATGATAAACAGCATTAATTGGTTCACCTTCATATGCAACTATAATTCCCTGTGTATCATTTACTGCTTTATTAGTTGCCTGGTGCTCAGAATTAACACCACCGTAAGCCTGACTGTTAGTTGTAGAACATAAATCATAACCATAATCGGCATATTTATCAATATTCGATAAGGCAAAAGTTCTTGCTGCTATGGCTTGAGCTTTTAAAACTTCTTCTGGCCATTCAGGAGATATCTCTTTTTTCAGAACCCCATATAAATATTTTTCTATTTCAATAATGTTTATAATATTAAGCAATGAATTATTATTAATAATTTCTATTTCGCCTCTATAATTTTTATCCCTAACCTTAATCAAGCCACCACTATTGGGAGTTAATCTGATTTTATCAATCCCGGGATAAGTTTTATTATTAACTGTTATATCACCTGACATTACAGACACAGTAATTTCCTTATTGCCCTCAACAGTTAGCAGAGTATTCATTGATGGTTCTTCTTTCAAAATAAAACCCTTATCACTTTTTAAATGAACATCATTACAATTCATAAAAATACCTACTCTAATAATTGGTATTTTGGCTTGGCAAACACATATATTTACAATGAATATTGAAATTATAAAAATTAATGTATAAATTAACTTTCTCATATGTATTTTTGCAAATACTTTATCTTGTTTCATTTAATACCTCTTTTTTTTATTCATTAATTGACTGCTATGGTAGACAGGATATTATTTTCGGAAAATCCTTAATAAAATTGTTAGCAGAATGCTTATTAAAATACACCAGCCTAATGGGAAATAAAAAACATAATTTTTCCCTTTTATTAGAATGTCTCCTGGTAAACGAAAGTTAAAGGAAGGTATTTTTCCTAATATAAATAAGATAATTCCTAAAAGCGCTATAATAATTCCTATTATGATTAATGTTTTTGAAATTGAATTAATATCCCACATATTTAATATAAATAATCAGAAAAGAGATGAACTGTCTCCTTCAAGTAGATTTGAGTAATTTTCTTGAAAATATTTATACGCCATTTCTGTTGTTCTTCTTCCCTGAGGAGTTCTGGATAAAAATCCCTTTTGTAAAAGATATGGTTCATGAACATCACAAATAGTATCTTTGTCCTCGTTAATCGATGCAGCAAGTGTCCCCAGGCCTACTGGTCCTCCCTTGAATCTGTTTATTATTATTAATAATAATCTCTTGTCAATTTCACATAATCCATTATTATCAATGCCCATATTTTTTAGTGCAAAATTGGCTATGTTTTCACTGATTATACCTTCCCCCTCTATTTGAGCAAAGTCACGTATTCTTTTTAATAGCCTGTTTGCAATTCGTGGAGTTCCTCTGGATCTTCTTGCAATTTCCAGGCAGGCTTTGTCTTCAATTTCTATATTTAATATTGTTGCAGTTCGATTAATAATTTCCTTTAATTCATTTTCATGATAATAACCCATTCGTGAAATTACTCCAAAACGGCTTCTCAGAGGAGATGTAATCAAACCTGTCCTTGTTGTAGCCCCAATAAGGGTAAACTTCGGAAGGTCAATTCTAATGGACCTGGCACTTGGACCTTTACCAATTAAAATATCCAGAGCAAAGTCTTCTAAGGCAGGATACAATATTTCCTCTACCGACCGATTCAATCTGTGTATTTCATCGATGAACAATACATCCTTTTCTTTTAAGTTAGTTAATATTGCCGCTAAATCTCCGGCCCTCTCTATAACAGGTCCTGAGGTCATTTTGATGTTAACACCCATTTCTCTCGCTATAATATTTGCTAACGTAGTTTTTCCTAAACCTGGTGGCCCATAAAGAAGAATATGATCAATAGGTTCATCTCTCTGTAATGCAGCTTTAATATAAATATTGAGGTTGTCCTTAACACTTCTTTGACCAATAAATTGTTTTAACAATTTTGGTCTTAGATTTATTTCAGTTTCAGTTCCTTCTTTTTTTAAATCACAACTAATAAGATCTTCTTTTTCAATCATTTAAAATATCCATATATTACTTGTTTTATATTTCTTAAACTTTTCAATGAAAAAAGCTTAGATTACTTTAATCATTTTTATCTTTATTCAAGGCATTCTTAATCAAATTTTCCAAACTTGCAGAATTGCTATTTTTGTTTTTTTGATAGGCATTTACTACTCTTTTTTTTGCCTCTTTTTCTTGATAACCTAATGTTTTTAACGCCTCAATTGCGTCATTAATAAAGTCTTTTGGATTTAATTCACTGGAAATGATATCTCCATCAAAACTGGATTTTTTAAACTTTTCTTTCAATTCTAAAACAATTTTTTTTGCCATCTTTTTCCCAATACCGGAAATACTGCTTATTAGATTTAAATCTTCCTCCAAAACAGCATTGTGAAAATTTTCAGCTCCCATATTAGAAAGAATATTTAAAGCCATTTTTGGTCCAACTCCTGGTGCCTCAATTAAAACCTTGAAGAAATTTCTGTCTGTCTCAGTGCTAAACCCATACAATACCAATCGGTCTTCCCTGACATATAGATAAGTAAATACTAATTGTTCGCTATCATTTAAAATAAATTTACTAATAGACGGTACATTTACTTGATACCCGACTCCATTTACATCAACAATAATAAAACCGTTATCCTTGTTACAAATCTTGCCTTTCAAAAAAGATATCATTAACATCCTGCCTAATATTTTTAATTAATAAACAATCATTGTTTATATTAGTAATATGGATTTTTGGAATTGATATGGCAAATAGCTACTGCAAGTGCATCTGCAGCATGATCAGGCTTTGGTATCTTGTCTAAACATAACAATATCTTTACCATTGCCTGAACCTGTGCTTTACTCGCCCTCCCATAACCAACTACCGCTTGTTTTACCTGTAATGGTGTATACATTTTGAGGTCAATTTCAAGTAAGGTGGCAGTTAGGGCTACAGCTCCACATACTTTTCCAACATCTATCGCACTTCGTGTATTTTTACTAAAAAATATCTCCTCAAGTACAATTTCATGAGGAGAATATGTTTTTATCAATTTTTCAATTTCAATATGGATTTTTTTTATTTTTTCTAAATAGCTCTCATTTATTTTATTAGTAATACAACCATATTCAAGAGATCTCATTTTATCTGCTTTAATTTCAACTAATCCATACCCAGTATGATTAAGCCCTGGATCAATTCCTAAAATAATCAAGTTTTTCCTCTATTATTGAGATGAAAGTTCTTCCATTATTTGTTCATCAATATTAAAGTTGGCATATACATTTTGCACATCATCATTATCCTCTAACTGTTCCATCATGCTCAACATTTGTTCAGCTTTCTTACCTTCCAAGTTAACAGTGGTCTGAGGAATCATAGTTATTTCAGCTACTGAATACTTAATTTTATTGTCATCTATTATTTGTTTAAATTTTTCAAAATCTGTGGGTGATAAAGTGATTTCAATATTTTTATCATCTGTTTCAATGTCATCAACTTCAACTTCCAAGGCAACATCAAGAAGTGTATCCTGGTCAATATTTCCTTTGTCAAAAACAAAAAGTGCTTTTTTGGTAAACATCCAAGCTACGCAACCGCTTGAACCTAAATTACCACCATGTTTTGTAAATATCCTCCTGACCTCCGAAACTGTTCTGTTACGGTTATCAGTTAATACTTCAATTAACACAGCAACGCCACCAGGTCCATATCCTTCGTAAGTAACTTCTTCATAAGATACTCCTTCAATTTCACCTGTTCCTTTTTTTATTGCTCTTTCTATGTTTTCATTTGGCATGTTATTCTCTTTAGCAAGTTGTATTGCATTGCGGAGTTCAACATTTGCATCCGGGTCACCGCCATTACGAGCGGCAACAGAAATAAGACGATTAATTTTTCCAAACAATTTCCCTCTTTGGGCATCTGCTTTCCCTTTTTTTCTTTTTATTGTACTCCATTTTGAATGTCCGGACATAAAAATACCTCTTAGTGACTTATTAAATTTTTTTTATTTTAGCATATAAAAAAAACTGTTGCAATTTATCCATAACCAGATAGTGATTACATAATCTTATAATTTGAAATAATTTTTAAATTTCCGGGATTGGAGGCCTTGTTCGTTTATGTTCACTTACTCTGTTCATTTGTAATATTTTGTTTTCTATTTCCTTATCTTCCACTTTTCCGGTTTTTAAAAAACTATCTAATATGGCATAACTAAATCCCATTTCATTTTCATCAGTCTGATTTTCCCACAAACCCGCAGTAGGAGGCTTTTCTATTATGCTTTTAGGTACAGACAGTTGTTCAGCCATTGCCCTTACTTCAACCTTTAAGATATTACCTAAAGGTAAAATATCAACACCTCCATCTCCGTATTTTGTAAAATAACCTATTGATAATTCACTCTTATTTCCAGTTCCAACTACCAAGCAATCTAATATACTGGCATAATAATAAAGTACAATCATTCTTAATCTGGGTTTTATATTTGCTTTTGCCATTTTATCGCCTTCAGTTTCCATAATTAATAGCAGTTGATTATAAATTGCAGTAAGATCAATAATTTTATAATTTATATTATATTTATTAACTACCTTTAGCGAGTCTTCAATATCCAATGTATTACTTTCGCAGGGTAAGATTAAAGCCATTACATTATCAGGAAATACTTTCTTACATAATGCTGCTATTACTGCAGAGTCTATTCCTCCGCTTAATCCAAATATAGTACCTTTTTTTTCTGCAGATATTACCTTTTCTCGAATCCATTCAGCAATTCTGTCAATCTTATAAATTATATTTTTTCTTTCAATTTCAATCCCCATACTTCCCCCCAAATAAAAAAATTCCCGGCAGTGTCCTACTCTCCCACAGAAAAGACTGCAGTACCATCGGCGCTGGAGGGCTTAACTACTGTGTTCGGGATGGGAACAGGTGG
>JAQVMU010000017.1:0-16061 GCA_028703475.1 Atribacterota bacterium
AATCTCCAGGCCAAAAATCAACCAAGGCTTTATATTATCTATAAACAGAGTCTTTATTCTAATAATTAAGTTACATTTCACTAATAAGCTACTTTTATGATAAAATTTTAAGATATTCTTTTTATTTTGTTAATAATAAAGATTCTAATTTCAACCATGGGAGAAACCATGAATACCTCTTATGCTGGATTAAAAATAAAACTTGAAGACACCGGTTTTCAATCTGAACAATTAAAGAAAACAGGAATGAATGATTATTTTTATGGTATGATATATTTATAGAAATTTAACTGATTTGTCAATATTGTTTTTTTTATTTAAATTATTAAAAATTTTTTATAATACAGGATCTAAAACAGGAGTACTATAGTGAGTTGTGAAGTATCTGCAATAATAAAAGAGTTGGAAGATGATTTTACTGTTCGCCCTTATTTGACAGCATTAGAACATTTGCCTGCAATAGAAGCACAATTTGCTGAATTTCCGGATTGGTTAGACAGTTTATTGATTGATACTTTGAAAAAAGATGGCATAAATAAACTCTGGTCTCACCAGGCCAGTGCTTTAAAGGCTATTAAAGAGGGGAATAATGTAGTTACGGTAACCCCTACGGCCTCAGGAAAAACACTTTGCTATAACTTACCGGTTCTGGACGCTATTCTCAAAAAGCCTGAAAGCAGGGCGATCTACCTTTTTCCTACCAAGGCACTTTCTCAGGATCAGTTAGGAGAATTATATCATTTGATTGAGGCTGTGGATAAGCCGGTGAAAACTTTTACTTATGACGGTGATACTCCGGTTTCAGCCAGATCAGCAATTCGCAAGCAGGGTAACATAATAGTAACAAACCCTGATATGCTGCATACTGGCATATTGCCTCATCATACTAAATGGTATCAATTGTTTCAGAATTTAAAATATATAGTAATAGATGAAATTCATATCTATCGTGGTGTTTTTGGCAGCCACATGGCTAATGTAATACGTAGATTAAAAAGAATATGTGAGTTTTACGGTTCAAAGCCGCAATTTATCTGTTGTTCAGCGACTATAGCAAATCCATTGGAATTTTCCGAAAAAATTGTTGGTGAAAAGTTTACTCTAATAAATAATAACGGTGCACCCAGAGGGGAGAAATATTTTCTGTTTTATAATCCCCCGGTAGTAAACAGACAATTGGGAATTCGTAAAAGTTTAATCAAAGAAACTGCCCGTTTAGTAAGCAAGTTTTTAAATTATGATATTCAGACTATTGTATTTGCCCGTAGTCGTTTGACAACTGAACTATTAACAAGTTATTTAAAAGATTACCTGGTTAATATTGGTCAGGACAGAGATAAAGTAAGAGGATATCGGGGTGGATACCTGCCGAACTTACGCAGAGAAATCGAAAAAGGATTAAAAGATGGCAAGATTAAAGGTGTGGTTAGTACTAATGCCCTGGAACTTGGTGTTGACATTGGTCAGCTGGATGCCTGTTTTATTGCCGGTTATCCCGGTACAATCTCCAGTGCCTGGCAGCAGGCTGGCCGTGCCGGCAGACGTTCTCATTCTTCGGTTGCTATTCTTGTAGCATCAAGCGTACCTTTAGATCAATATATGATAAACTCTTCTGATTATTTCTTTAAGGAAACCCCGGAAAGTGCGGTTATTGATCCCAACAATCTCAGTATCTTAATAAGCCATATTAAATGTGCCGCTTTTGAATTGCCATTTATAAAAGGAGAAAAGTTTGGCTCTGAAGATTTAGAAGAAATTTTACAATTCCTGGAAGATAAGAAAATAATCCATTTTACCCAGAACAAATGGCACTGGATGAGTGAAGCCTATCCAGCTGATGAAGTTAGTTTGAGGAGTGCCTCGACCGAAAACTTTGCCATTATTGATTTAGAAGCAACAGAAAATAAAGTTATTGGTGAAGTTGACAGGGAAAGTGTGCCAACTACTATTCACGAAGGAGCTATCTATATCCATGAAGGAGAGCAATATGCTATTACCAGGCTGGATTATGATGACCATAAAGCTTATGCAAAAAAAGTTGATGTAAATTATTATACTGATGCCCAGGTAGAAAGTCATATTAAAGTTCTTGATGTGTTTGAAGGCCAACAAGAGGGAAATGTTAAGCATCAACATGGTGAGATTGCCATTACAACTATATCTACTATGTATAAAAAGGTCAAATTTTATACCCATGAAAACCTTGGCTATGGAAAGATTAATCTACCTGCCGAAGATATGCATACCACTGCCTATTGGCTTATCCTGTCAGAGGATATTCAAAACCTTTATGGAAAGATACAGCCCGGATTTAGCTTTGATTTGGGAGGAGGACTCCTTGCCCTGTCTAATGTGATGGTTAATGTTGCCCCTTTATTTATTATGTGTGATCCGAAGGATATTCAAGCAGTAGCCCAGATACGTTCACCTTTTACCGATTTGCCAACCCTATTTATCTATGACAATTATCCGGGTGGCGTGGGATTTAGTGAAAAAATATATGAACTTCGAAATAAAATTTTGGAGGCAGCAAGAGATCTGATAGAAAACTGCGGTTGTGATGAAGGCTGTCCCTCTTGTGTTGGTCCAATTAACCAGGTTGGAAATAATGGAAAACAGAGTGCACTGTTAATCTTGAAGGAGGCTATTCGCTAAGATGAACCTGAAAGAACGTTTGGAGAAGATTGAGAACTTAAAGAAAAAAGTTCAGCAAATCAGCCATAATCACAGTGGAAGAAAAACGTTTTCTGCCAGGCAGAGTAAACCTGTTCATATTTCAGAATTATTAACCGGAAATACCGTTGATACCCCTTATGGTCCCTGCTTTTATACAGAGGAAAAAATACCATTAGACAGGATCTTCGGTGATTATTCTCTGGCAGAGACTGAATTATATTTTCCCGGAAGAGAGGACATTTATTCTTTTGGATATCAAGACAACATTCAGGATGTAGAACTAAACCAGGCTCTTTTTTTTGATACGGAAACAACCGGATTAGCCGGAGGAGCAGGTACCTATATATTTTTAATGGGACTGGGTTTTTTTACTGACGACAGCTTCTGTGTCAGACAGTATTTTATGTCAGATTATAATGAGGAAGAAGCCTTTCTCTGGTCAATTAATCAATTATTTTCCCGGGGTTTTAAGATGCTGGTGTCCTATAATGGAAAATGCTATGATTTTCCGCTGATGCAGACCCGTTTTATTATGACCAGAATTCCGATGCAATTAACCTATCAACACCATCTGGACTTATTATTCCCTACGCGGCGTCTCTGGAAGAGAAGGTTACAGGATTGCTCTTTGTCAAATATTGAAAAAAGGGTTCTCAATATCCAAAGAAATGAAGATATACCGGGCTATATGATTCCACATGTCTATTTCCGTTATTTACAGAATAAGGACGCCCGCCCGCTCAAACCTGTTTTTGCACATAACCTGCAGGATATTATTTCTTTGGCGATTCTTACTACTAAAATTGGTCAGGTTTTGCAGGATCCTTTTAATGCCGGGATAAGAAAAAACGGTATTGATCTATTTAGTATCGGAAAAATATTTGAAGGATATAAAAAATATGAGTTTAGCAGCCGATGTTATGAAGAAGCATTAAATTGCGACCTGTCTGATGAGCAATCCTTAGAGGTATTAAAGCTGGCCTCTTTTGCCTATAAAAGGCAGGGTAACTGGAAACAGGCTGAAAGTACCTGGCGGGACATTATCTCTTTGAGCAAAGAATTTATCCTGTACCCCTATGAGGAATTGGCAAAATATTATGAGCATCAACTGAAGGATTACTCCAGGGCAAATAATATAATAGAAGAGGCCTTAGCCCGTTTAAAGGAAGAAAAATCAGATCCTGATAGTAAGGATAAGTGGATACAGGAATTAAATCATCGAATGGAGAGAATTAACGGGAAAAAAGAAAAAGGCAAACAAATCTCCTCAGAAATATAGTAATATAAGTAATATAAAAAACAAATATTAAAGACTTATTGGATGAGTTTTGAATAAAGAAGAAAGTAAAGCTGTAAAAAACAATTATACTATCAAGGATTGGCCGGAATCTGAAAGACCCCGGGAAAGATTGATGCAACATGGTGCAGAGTATTTGACAGATGCAGAACTGCTGGCAATTATTTTGGTAAACGGTTATTCAGGGAAAACTTCAGTTGAATTGGCAAGAAGTCTGTTGACTGAATTTGGTGGATTGAGAAAGCTGATGAATATGTCCTATGCTGAAACAAAAAAAATACCTGGCATAGGAAGGGCAAAATATTCTCAAATAAAGGCAGTCCTGGAATTGGCAAGACGCTTATCACAGGAAAAAATGTTTCCGGGAAAAAGAATTCAAAAAGCTCAGGATGTAGTAGATTATTATTATGCCGAGATGCGGGATAAAAAGAAAGAACTTTTTCATATTCTGCTTTTAGATATACGTTATCAGGTTATAAGAGATGTACTTATTTCAATGGGAAGTCTGACAGAGACAACAGTGCACCCGCGAGAGGTGTTAAAAGAAGTAATTAAGGAATCTGCGGCAGCTGTTATTTTTCTTCATAATCACCCCAGCGGAAATCCGAACCCCAGCAGTCAGGATATCAAATTAACTGATAGATTATGTAAATCCTGTCAGATGATAGGAGTAAAAGTCCTTGACCATATAATTATCGGAGAGGATAATTTTTATAGTTTTACCCAAATGGGTCAGATAAGCTAACTGAATTTTTTGGAACAAGGGAGCTGATTACTTGAAAAAATCAGAAATGAAGTATTGTACAAAATGTGGAAATATATTAGAAGTAAAGGTTATTCATAATAAAGAAAGAATATATTGTAAATATTGTAATACTGTTTTTTATAATAATCCACTCCCTACTGTGGCAATTGTTGCCCAAAATGATAGGGGTGATTTATTGTTAGTAAAGAGGGGAGTAGAGCCTAAAAAAGGTTTTTGGGCATTACCCGGTGGATTTATGGATAGTAATGAGTCAGCTGAAAAGGCTGCTCTAAGGGAGATGTTTGAAGAGACAGGCCTGAAAGGAAAGATTGACAGGTTCATTAAAGTGTATAATCATAATAGTAAGATGTACGGAGAAGTTATAATAATAACTTACAAAGTAAAGATTATCGGAGGAAATTTAAGAGCCGGTGATGATGCAGAACAGGCAAAATTTTTTGATGTTAACCAGCTTCCCGCACTTGCATTTTCCTTTCAGGAAGACGCAGTAGAACAGGTAACAGGAATACTCTTATAAAAAGATAAAAAGTTAGAGGTAAAAAGAATGAGTGATATTAAATTTTTTAAAAAAGATGAGTTGAAGGTTAAAAATGTTCTGAAAAGTTCGCAATTAAGAGCAGTAGCTAACGAACACGTAATGATTACATTATTTGATTTCGGTCCAGAGGATGAGGTTATGCCTAATCATAATCATCCTCATGAACAGATAACTTTTGTTTTAAGAGGCTCTGTAAGAATGATTTCTGGAGAAAAAAGTCAGGTGCTTAATACCGGCCAGGGTGCGATAATACCACCGGATGTTGAACATAAAATAATTGCGCTGGAAAAAGAAAGTCAGGTAATGGATGTCTTTTACCCCCTCAGGGAAGAGTATTTATCTTAAGAGCAGAATGAAAACTAGAAAGCGAGAAATTTTTATGAAAGTTTTAGCTATTGATTATGATGGAGTTATAGTAGACAGTGTGATGGATTCCCTTTTTGTTAGCCATAATGCCTATTTGAAAGTATTTGGTAGTAATAGTAAAAAGATATTCGGAGGAAAAACTTTTACCCTTAAAAATTGGACAGTAATACAAAAAAAATATAAAAAAGAAATAGAAAAATATCGCTCTCTTCGGCCATATATTCGAGGAGCTACCGATTATGGTTTAATCCAGAAGATGCTGGAAGAAGGTAAGGATGTACAAAGCCAACAGGAATTTGATGAATACAGACAGTCAGTTGAATTTGATTTTCAGAAATTTCATGATGCCTTCTACCAGGCAAGAAAAGATACACAGGACGAGAGTTTTGAAGACTGGCTTAGTTTAGAACCTCCCTATGAAATAGTACTTAAAGGAATTCGCAAATTTGTTCAGCAAGGAATCAAGGTAATTGTTGCTACTTCTAATCGACGAGAATATATCGCCAGCGTATTCCCTGCTGAATATTATGACATTCCGATTGGTGTTGACGATATTCTTGATTTTAGCTTTGGAGAAGACAAGTCAAGCCAGATGCATCATATCTGCGACAAATATAATGTTGATTATCAAGACATTTTTTTTGTTGATGACCAATTAGCTCATCTGGAGCAAACCAGAAAATTAGGAATTAATGTTTTTTTGGCAGGATGGAGTTATGCTACCATGCAGCAGAAAGAAATAGCTAGAGAAGAAAAGATCCCTGTCATTGAGAAGGAAAAAGATTTTTATTCTGTGATAAAAAAATATTTAAAAAATGAATAATTAGGAGGAAAGAATTATGAAAGTAACTGATTACCATAAAGTTCCGGCAGAAGCAGTTGAAATGGATGAGGCAAAAGGTGTTAAGGTAAGATGGCTTATTTCAGATAAAGACAACGCCAAAAATTTTGCTATGAGACTGTTTGAGGTTCAACCAGGTGGATATTCTCCTTATCATATTCATGATTGGGAACATGAAGTGTTTGTACTGGAAGGAGAGGGAGAAGCAAAAATAGATGAAAAAAGTTATTCCATAAAAAAAGACTCTGTTGTATTTGTTGAACCAGGTCAGAAACACACCTTTAAAAATACCGGTGACAGTCTATTAAAGTTTCTTTGTCTGATTCCATATAAGTAGGTTATTAATTTTTAATTTCTAAAGAAATAGAATTTTAAAAAAATGCGGAGTTTTCAATGAAGATACTGGCAGTTGATTTTGACGGAGTAATAAGTGATAGTGCTTTAAAATCATTGTTTGTCAGCCATAATGCTTATTGCCGTTATTTTGGAGATGAGGTGAAAAAGAATTTTGGCGGTGAATGTTTTACTTTTGAAAATTGGGAGAGAATGAAAAGAGAATACAGACGAGAAATGAAAAAATATCGCCTGCTCCGTTCTTATATAGAACTATCATGTGATTTTTTTGTGATGATAAAAATTATCGAAGAACAGATTGAGGTAAAAAATCAGCAGGAATTTAGAGAAATTCGCAACCAACTGAATTTTAATTATGATTTCTTCCATGAATTATTTTTCCAGGAAAAGGAAAGATGGCAAAATAAAGATTTTAAAAAATGGTTCTCCCTATCTCCTCCTTTTAAACATGTAACAATGGGAATAAAAAAATTTCTGGAAGAAGACAAAAAAGTTGTCATTGCCACATCTAATCTGGGTAAGGCAATTCATCCGGCTTTTCATTCGGATTATCTGGGGTTTTCAATTGATTTGGAAGATATTTTTGATAAGAATTATGGAAAAAATAAATCTGATCATATGAAGGGAATAGCTGGCCAATATGGTGTTGATTTTAAAGATATATATTTTATTGATGATCAGCTGAGTTACCTGGAGGAAACGCAGCCATTAGGAATAAACCCTTTCCTTGCCGGGTGGGGTTATTGTACAAATGAACATAAAAAAATTGCACGAGATAAGGGAATTATTGTTATTGAAAGAGAAGAAAAGTTTTATCCACTATTTGAAAAATTATTGTTTTAAGGATAAGGTATAAATAAAACTATTATTAAAAATGATGTTGTGGGAAAAATAAATATCATATTTAAGGAGGAATAAATGTATAAAGATTTAAATCCGAGAAGAAAGATATTAATGGGGCCGGGTCCCAGTGATGTCCATCCCCGTGTATTGAAGGCTATGTCTACTCCGCTGGTAGGTCATCTTGACCCTGATTTTCTGGAAATTATGAACGAGACCAGGGATATGTTAAGAGAGGTATTTCAGACAAAAAATGAGCTCACTATTGCTTTATCCGGTACAGGAAGTGCCGGCATGGAGGCTGCTCTGGTAAATATGCTGGAGCCGGGTGATAAGGCAATAATATGCATTAACGGTTTATTTGCCGAGAGAATGGCAGATATAGTAAAAAGGTGTGGTGCAGAACCAATTATAGTTGAAGCAGATTGGGGAGATATTATCAGACCGGAACAGGTTAAGGAAGCCTTTGAAAAAAATAAAAATATAAAACTATTAGCTATTGTACATGCCGAAACATCAACCGGAGTCAGACAACCACTGGAAGAAATCTCTCAAATAACCAAAGAACAAGGAGCTTTTTTTGTAGTGGATGCAGTTACTTCATTAGCAGGTATCCCTGTAGAGACCGATAAATGGAATATTGATGCCATCTATAGCGGTACTCAGAAATGCCTTAGCTGTCCTCCGGGATTATCTCCGGTGTCCTTCAGTGGTGACGCTGTTAGGTACTTAGAAGGCAGGACTTCTATTATCCGTAGCTGGTATCTGGATGTTAAAATGCTGCAAAGCTATTGGGGCAAGGAGAGATTTTATCATCATACTGCCCCGATTAATATGATTTATGCACTAAGAGAGGCCTTGCGAATGGTTTTGGAAGAAGGTTTAGAAAAAAGATTCCAAAGACATCAGCTGCATTCAGAGGCACTTGTTGCAGGTCTGGAAGCAATGGGATTGGAGATGGTGGCTGCTGCCCAGTATCGTTTGCCTGAACTAAATGCAGTCTTTATTCCGAATGGTATAGATGATGTAACAGTCAGAAAAGCCCTGTTAAATGAATATGGAATTGAAATAGGCGGAGGCTTGGGGAAATTTAAAGGCAAAGCATGGCGAATTGGACTAATGGGCTATTCCTGCTCTAAGGCTAATGTAATGCTATGTTTGGCAGCCCTGGAGAATATCTTGAGAACTCTAAATTATAAAGTTAAGGAGCAGGGTATTTCAGCTGCAAATGAAGTATACAATAAATAAGTTTAAAATTATTTTAGTAAATAAATTATTTAACTAATAAATAAACCGAACTGATAGATTACAAAAAGAGAGAGTACGATAATTGTACTCTCTCTTTTTGTAAAAATATTACTTTTCAAATAATAAACAAAGAGATATCTTCTATTCAATAATAAATCCAATAGTCTGTTCGACTGTTTTTTGGCTAAAAACATCTTTTATTACCAGTAAAAACTGGAATTCCCCAGTAGGGAAAAGGCTGTCCTGAGTAACTGTATTGGTAATCAATATTTCACTATTGGGACTATGAGATAAAAGATGATAATCCAAAAAATCTTTTTGCCCCCATAGAATAGTACCTTCCATATCGAGAATATAGAGATCCTCTTTTATATGAATTTCAAATAAATCTTCCTCAATTTCTTTTATTGTAAAATTTTTAGGTTCAGTGTAAAAATAAATTGTTTCCCCCTGGGAAAAAGAAATATTTTCACGTTCCTGATAAATTCCAAATCCCATTGCTTCCTCTTCGGTAAACTTTAGATTATTCAGTTCCAATGGCGCCTTATCACGGATTAACAGCAAGGCCTTTTCCAATGATTTAACAGCTGTGTTAAAGTCTTGTTTTTCTAAAGCTGTCAGTGATTCTTCAATCAATATCTTTGCTGAATTTTCTGAGGCAATCATAGTCGCAGGAGTGAAAATTAATAGCAAAATTATAATCGAAATACATAAAAATAAATATATTTTTTTCATTTTATATACTCCCATATTTTTAAATTAATTAAGGCATACGGGCATGAGTGATAGGCCAAAAGACTACTGATGCTCTTCCGATAATGTTTTTCTCCGGGACAAATCCCCAAAATCTACTATCACTACTATTTGACCGATTATCACCTAAGACAAAATAAGAGTCTTCAGGAACAATAATTTCCGGCATAGTTTCATAAGAACGATGTTCTATATAATCCTCTTCCAGCTGCTCTCCATTTAAATAAACTGTACCATCAACGATTTTTACTTTATCTCCCTCAACGGCAATTACTCTTTTTATATAATTATGATTCTGGTCAATAGGAGGTTTAAAAATAACAATTTCCCCATGTTTCGGCTCTGTTATTCTATATACAATCTTATTACAGATAAGTCTTTCGCTATTAAAAAGGGTATCCTCCATGGATGCCCCTTTTACCACTGTAACCTGTCCGATAAAGGTAATAATAATAAAAGCAATAATACCGGCACTGACAACTGTCTCAAAAAGCTCTCTCCACATAGATTTTACCTTTTTTTCATTTTTTTCCACATTCAGATTATCTTTACTGTTTTTCATCAATTCCCTCTCTGTTAAATATTTATTGTTTTATAACTAATAAAAATTATATCACATTTATATTATTTTCAATCCAGTTAAAATATATTTTACCAAAAAATACAAACAAGTTATAATAAAAAGTAAATTTATAATAAAATATTTTTTAAAATGGCGGAGGAAATGAATATTCTCACTATTCTATTTGATTTAGATGACACTTTAATATACACATCCAAAATTTATCATCGTTCCCGGAGAAAATTTTTTTCTGCACTGTCCGGATTAGGATTTTTAGAAAATGAAGTGCTGGAAAAATTGGACGAAATTGATATCGGTCATGTTTCCGAACAAGGCTTTACCAAAGAGCGATATTCATACAGTCTTATCAAGACCTATCATTATTTTTGCAAAAAGGCCGGTAGAGAACCAGAGTCAAAAATTGAAAAAGAAATATCTGAAATTGGTTGGAAAGTTTATCTGCAAAAACCGGAACAGGTAAAAGGGGCAAAACAGGTGCTGAATTATTTGAAAAATAAATATAAACTGATTTTAGCAACCTTAGGAGACCCGGAAATACAACATAATAAAATATCCCAGTCAGGTCTACAATCATATTTTTCTGCTATCCATGTTATGAAACACAAAAGTGATGAAGAATATACACAGATTTTAGAGAGACATCAGCTAAAAAAAGAAGACACATGGATAATAGGCAATAGTGTTCGTTCTGATTTAAACCCGGGATTAAGAATAGGTATAAATTGTATTTTAATACCTGCCGGTACCTGGAAGTTTGAAGAAGAGGATCCAATCTCAAATAATTATTTAAGATTGGATTGTTTAACAGATATTCTGGACTATTTGTAGGTTGAATATGAATTAATTAAAAGATGAAAAAACATCCTTCTTATCTCAACATTAATGAAATTGAATTTAACGAACGCATTAAAAAGGCATATCAATATCTAAAGTCTTGCATACTATGTCCTCATCAATGTGGTGTAGACCGGATTTCCGGTCAAAAAGGATTTTGCCGTTCAACAGGGCAAATAGAGATTTCCAGCTTTAATGCCCATTTTGGAGAAGAGCCGCCCATTTCCGGAATTAATGGTTCGGGAACCATATTTTTTTCTAATTGTACTTTGCGTTGTGTATATTGCCAGAATTACCCAATTAGCCAGCTGGGCCATGGCAACAAAATATCTGTATCAGAATTATCCCAAATAATGCTTGCTTTACAAAAACGAAAATGCCATAATATAAATTTAGTGACTCCGACTCATTTTGTACCGCAGATAATAAGTGCGATTAAAAAAGCAAGATCAGGAGGCTTATGCCTACCTATAGTTTATAATACCAGTGGTTATGAATCAGCTGAGACACTTCAGTTGCTCGATGGCATTGTTGATATCTATCTACCAGATATCAAGTATTCTGATGATAAACTTGCGGAAAAATATTCGAAGGCGACAAATTATTCCTTAGTTAATAAAAAGGCCTTACAGGAAATGTATCGGCAGGTAGGAAATCTAAAAGTTGACAGGAAGGGAATAGCAATTTCTGGATTGATAATCAGACATCTGGTCTTGCCGGGTAAATTATCCGGAACAGAAAAAGTATTAAATTGGATTGCTGAAAATATATCTAAGGAGGCTTATATCAGTTTGATGGCACAATATTTTCCGGCTTTTCAGGCTTTAGAATATCCTGAATTGTCTCGAAGAATAACCCGAAATGAGTATAAAAAAGCAAAAGAAATTTTTGACAGATGTGGCCTTGTTAATGGTTGGATCCAGCAAGATAACTAAAGTATTTGCAAATGAAAGGATAAGGAAGACAGTACCTTGAAAGAAGGAAAACCAAACATAAAAGCTGAATTTATATTAATAGGGGTTGTTATAATCTGGGGATATACTTTTCCGGTTATCAAGAATGTCCTGGAAAGCATACCCCCTTTTACTTTTTTGTTTTACCGATTTTTCCTGGCTTTCATAATAATCTATCTGCTTTTTAGAAACAGAATAAAAAGGATTAATTTAATTATTGTTAGAAATGGCTTTATAGTCGGCTTATTCCTTTTTTTAGGCTATTTTGGCCAAACAGTGGGGACTCAATTTACTACTGCGACTAAAACTGCTTTTATCACCGGAATTTCAGTTGTAATGGTGCCCATTTTTGCTTTTTTCTGGATTAAGGAAAGAATCAACCGTAATTCTATAATTGGCGTAATATTTGCAGTATTAGGCCTTTGGTTAATGAATTCCAATGGCACCTTCTATCATATTAATTTAGGGGATTCTCTGGTATTTCTTGGTGCCATTGGTTTTGCTCTCTATGTGATAGCAGTGGATATCTATACAAAAAAATCAGATTATATTCCATTAGTTTTCATGCAGTTGGTCACAGTTTGCTTACTATCTTTTATTGCTGCTGTTATTTTTGAAACTGAAAACCTGCATTTTAATTATGGAAATTCAGTCTGGTGGGCAGTAATAATTAATGGGGTATTTGCTACTGCACTCGCCTTTTATTTACAGAATCGTTTTCAGAGATATTCCAGCCCAACCAAGATTGCCATTATTTTCTCAGCGGAGCCGGCTTTCGGAGCCTTATTTTCACATCTCATATTAGGAGAAATTGTAGGATTCTTTGGATTAATTGGTGCTGTTGCAATATTTTCTGGAATGTATATTGCCCAAATAGAACAAATTGAAAAAATATAATTCAATTTTATCTCTCATATTTTTCAAATAAATTATTTATAATACTTTTTATAAGATATAATTAAGTAAAAAGCAATAATTTTAAAGTTTTTGCATTCCTCATGATTATTCCAAAATATGTCAAAAGAGAGGAGTAGAAAATGATTATAGAAGCTATAAAAAAAAGGAGAAGTGTCAGAAAATATCAACAAAAGGATATTCCTCCGGATATTTTAAATGAAATTATTGAGGCAGCCAGATTAGCACCATCAGCAAGCAATCGTCAACCCCGGAAATTTGTTATTGTCCAGGATAAAGAATTAAAGCAGCAGCTGATGATGGCCAGCAGAAATCAGAAATTTGTTGGAGAAGCTTCTGCTGTTATTGCTGGCTGTGCGACAAATATAAAGCACATAATGCCCAATGGGATTTATGCCTATCCTGTTGATGTATCTATTGCCCTGGAGCATATCAGCCTTCAGGCAGCTGATCTTGGCCTTGGGACATGCTGGATTGGTGCTTTTGACCAGGAAAAAGTAAAAGAAATATTGAAAATACCAAAAGATGTAGCCATAGTATGCTTGATGACTCTTGGATATCCGGCAGACATTGGTCTTACCAGAGAGCGAAAATCTTTAAAAGAAATTATCTGCTATAATTATTATACTGAATAAATTAAACTCAGCAGGGTGCCTCTACTTGCCAGGGCTGTGCTATTCGCACGATTAAAATATGAAGGGGGTTTTAATAATGCGTAAAATATTGCTGGAAAGAACTAAAATAGGTGAATTCCTAAGCATAGAAGCTAATTTTAATAATAATGAAGACATTGACCTTATATTGTATTCAGTAGATGTTGCATCAAACTGTGTCTTCAAAAAAGAAGAATGGCGAGAATTTGTTGAGTATATTAATAAAATTGACAGGGATTATCAATTATTTATTAAAGAATCTATTGAATGAATTGAAGAAAGGATAAGAATCTATTCTCCAATATTATTTTTACCATTTATTAATTGATCCTTTGTTGGTAGGGGTTAGAAAGATTATCAATGATTTAACTGATCCAAATGCCACAGTTGTTGATATTGGTTGCGGAACCGGAGAGCTGGTTTTTTGTTTAGCTCCTCGATCAAAAAGAGTTGTGGGTATAGATGTGAATGAAAACATTTTGCAACACTCAAGAAGAAAGATGAGAAAATTAGAGGCTAGTAATGTTGAGTTTATAAAAAAAGATGTTAATGAAGAAAGTTTTTTTAGCCAAAATCAGTTTGATTATGCTATATTATCAATGGTTTTGCATCAGTTTGGTTTGACAGAGGCAAACAAGGTATTAGAATCAGCAAAAAAGGTTGCAAAATACATTATTTTGGCTGATTTTTCAAGTCCTTTACCAGACAGTATTGCTGGTCAAGGGGCATTGTTAATCGAAAAAATTGCCGGCGGAGAGCATTATAACAGCTTTAAAGCATATCAAAAAAAGAATGGCTTGAATTATTTTTTAAGAACCTGTCAATTACCGGTAATAGAAGATAAATTAGGTGGCCTTGATGTTATCAGGATTGTTAAAACTTTATCAAAAAGTATCCAAGAAGGCTAATAAATAATCAAAAAGAGGTAAAAGATATCAGTCATGTTAGAAAATATAAATGATATTAATCCGGTTCTGCAGGCTTTAGTGGCAGGGATATTTACCTGGGGAATGACTGCCCTTGGCGCATCGGCTGTTTTCTTTACCAGAAATATTAACAGGAAACTGCTTGATACTATGCTGGGATTTGCTGCAGGCGTAATGATTGCTGCCAGCTATTGGTCTCTCTTAGAGCCTGCAATTGCTATGTCTGAAGAAGGTCCCTTGCCCGGTTGGTTGCCTGCTGCTATAGGCTTTTTATTGGGTGGAATATTCCTGCGGGCAATTGATGCTGTTTTGCCCCATTTGCACCTGGGGATGCCGGCAACTGAAAAAGAGGGAGTTCCGACATCATGGAAAAGAAGCACACTGCTTATTCTTGCTGTTACTTTGCATAATATACCAGAAGGTTTAGCGGTGGGAGTGGCATTTGGAGCAGTAGCCGCCGGACTCCCTGCTTCAACTATTTCTGCCGCTATTGTATTAGCCATTGGTATAGGAATACAGAATTTCCCGGAAGGTATGGCAATTTCTATGCCGTTAAGGAGAGAAGGTATATCTACGATGAAAAGTTTCTGGTATGGTCAGTTATCGGGTATCGTGGAACCCATCTCTTGTGTTATTGGCGCTTCAGTTGTCTTAATAGCCCGGCCAATTTTGCCCTATGCGCTGGCTTTTGCAGCCGGTGCCATGATATTTGTAGTAGTTGAAGAATTAATACCTGAATCACAGCAGGGAGGTTATTCAGATTCTGCTACAATGGGCCTTATGATAGGTTTTACTATTATGATGATTTTGGATGTAGCATTAGGATAAGGAAAAAACTTCTTAATAATTAATATATTTCTAAATGTTTAATGGTTAAAATTTACAAAGTTAAATTTTTTTAAAATTGTTTTTCATATATATTTACTAAAATGTTGATCGGATATTTAAAAAAGATGTTGCACAAATTATTATTTTTACTTTCAATTATTTTTTCTGGCCTTACCCTGGGTTATTTATTACAGTACATTGATAGGAAGCAAAAAGATATTTTTTTAGTTTCCAGGGATAGTTTAAGAAAAAATCTTCAAAAATTAGCTATTTTTTCCCTTAATCCTATTTCAGTTATTGGAGCAATTTGGTATGCAAATTTGTCATCCTCTAAAGCTATTTTTATTCCGGTAATGGGAATAATTTCATTTTTTCTGGGAGCATTATTGTCCTTTCTTGCTGCGAGGTATTTGAGATTATCAAGACCTGCTACCGGTATATATGTAATCACTGGTTCATTTTCCAATATAGGAGCCATGGGAGGAATGATCTGCTTTGCTTTTTTTGGAGAGGCAGGATATGCGCTTACCCCGATTTATAATTTTATCCTTCCTGCTCTATATTTTGCAGTTGGTTTTCCTGTTGCTAAATATTGTAGCAACCATTATCAGAAGAATGAAAATCTAATAGCCAAGATAGTAAATACATTAATTGATCCATTTGTATTTGTCCCGGTAATCAGTTTAACGA
>JAQVMU010000017.1:16161-20605 GCA_028703475.1 Atribacterota bacterium
TTTGCAGTTGGTTTTCCTGTTGCTAAATATTGTAGCAACCATTATCAGAAGAATGAAAATCTAATAGCCAAGATAGTAAATACATTAATTGATCCATTTGTATTTGTCCCGGTAATCAGTTTAACGATAGGCCTTTTCCTTAATTTTTCTGAATATACCAGACCATTATTTTATGAGAAGATTATATCGTTTACTGTCCCGATGGCAAATTTTCTAATATTAGTTTCTATTGGTTTAGAGCTAAGAATATCAAAAGTAATATACTATCTAAAAGAATGTTCTGTACTATCTATAATTAAGTTTCTCATTGTCCCGTTTATTACAAGTCTGATTGCCTGGAAAATCGGATTAGGTGAAATTGATAGCGGCCTTCTTTTAAAAGTTATAATAGTTTTATCCTCAACTCCCGTTGCCTTAAATGCCCTTATTCCTCCCTCAGTTTATGATATGGAGTTAAACATGGTCAACTCATGCTGGTTATTTACTACATTTGCCATGATTATAATTATTCCAGTTCAATATTTTGTCGTAAACCTCATCTAAATTTTTATCCAGTGCATTTTCATATTTGCTGGTATTTGAAATACTCTATTTATCCTGTATTAAATATTATAAAAAAATATTAAACTAATATTCATTTGTAAATATATGTTGAAACCTGGTTCTTTAAATTATATAATAAAAATATATTGAAAATATATTCTGAATATATTAAAGAGTAACTATTATGAAGACTAATGATATTTATAATGAGTTAAAAAGGCGTATAGTCTTTTATGAGTATAAACCAAAGCAGATTTTAAGCATTAAAAACCTCTCTAAGGAATTTGGTGTGAGTGCTATTCCGGTTCGCGAAACACTTATCCGTCTGGAAGAGGAGAAGCTGATAGTAATAATACCAAATAATATCATCTATGTCAGTGATTTAAATTTCCAGGAATTAAAAGATGTTTTTGAGGTAAGATTATTTTTGCTGGGAATGGCTGCTAAACTGGCAGTTAAGAGAGCTAAACCTGAAGAGATTAAAGAGATGAAAATCCTGGCAGATAGACTAAAAGCAGAAAAAAGCAGAAAAAAGATTATCCGGTTAGATGCTGAATTCCATGATTTATTTAATAAATCTACCGGGAATGCAGTATTAGCTGAAAATCTGGAAAAGCTTAGAAATCGATTAGGTCGATTGTGGTACCTTGCTGAAGAGGGAGAAAGTTATTCATTACAGATTCCTAAAGAAATTGAAAATTTAATTATTGTACTGGAAAACAGGGATGGAGAGAAATGTAAAACAATCCTGGAAGAGCATGCTATTCATTTTATAGAAAGAATAAAAATTAACCTGTATAACGGGTATCCTATTTAAAATTACAAGTAGGGGATATCCGTTTTTTTTATTTAATAGAATAAAAACAAAGGAGGAATTTAAATGAAAAATATACTGGTTATTGGCGCTACCGGACAAATTGGTTCTGAGTTAACTATGGCCTTGCGCCAAAAATATGGTGATAGCCGGGTTATAGCAGGGGGACATAGTAAATCTCCATCTGCAATACTAAGAGATTCAGGACCTTTTGTCATCGCCGATTGCCTTGACAGTCAGGGAATAACTGATATCATAAAAAAATATAAAATAGATACTATTTATCATCTGGCAGCCCTGCTATCTGCAACAGCAGAACAAAAGCCTGATTTAGCCTGGCAGGTCAATTTACAAGGTCTGATTAATATTTTAAATATATCCCGCATTTATAAATGTGCTGTTTTTTTTCCCAGTTCTATCGGGGTATTTGGTTCCAGTACTCCTAAAGTCAATACACCTCAAGATACTGTTCAGCGACCCTCTACCATGTATGGTATAACTAAATTGACCGGTGAGTTGCTCTGTGATTATTATTTTAAAAGATATGAACTTGATGTTCGAGGAGTGCGCTTCCCGGGACTTATTTCCTATGAAACATTGCCTGGAGGAGGGACTACCGACTATGCAGTGGAGATTTTCTATGAAGCTATTTCACAAAAACACTATACCTGTCCACTAAAAGAAAAAACTTATCTGGATATGATGTATATGCCTGATGCCATCAAAGCTTCAATTCAAATAATGGAAACAGATAGCAGCAGGTTAATTCATCGTAATGGTTATAATGTTACTGCAATGAGTTTTTGTCCCAAAGATTTGGTTGAAGAGATTAAGAATTGGATTCCGGATTTTACAATTGATTACGAGATAGACCCTTTAAAGCAGTCTATTGCTGATTCCTGGCCGGATAGTATGGATGACAGTGCTGCCCGTAATGAGTGGGATTGGTCGCCGGAATATGATTTGGCAAAAATGACAGAAGATATGATTAAACAATTAAAAGAGAAAATTAAAAAATAATTTAGAAGAAAAATATTAAAATTGTTCAAGGGGAGGGTTTTATAATGGGTTTGGATAAAATGGAAAAAGCTCTAAAAGCAGAATTAAATACGCTGCAGGAAGAAGGTAGATTAAAGGGAAAGGAGATGATTATTACTGATATTAAAAAAGCTAAAGGCGAAAGTGGCCCCAGGTATTTTTTAAAAGGGAAAGAAGGCAAGCCATTTATAAGAATGAATTCTAATTCTTATTTAGGAATGTCTTTGCGTTCAGATATGCATTCTCCGGGAACCGAGGCAACCAGGCAGTTTGGAACAGGTCCTGGTGCAGTACGCTTTATCAGTGGTACCTTTCAGGTACATCGTAAATTAGAACAAAAATTAGCCGAATTTCATCACAGAGAAGATGCAATAATTTTTTCTTCAGCCTATTCAACTGTGGTTGGCGTCCTGGCTTCTCTGATTTCTCCGGAAACAGTAATTATCAGTGATGAGTTAAATCACAATTGTATTATTAATGCACTTAGATTATCAAGACCGGCAGAAAAAGAAATATATCCCCATCTTGACATAAATGAATTGGAAAAACAAATTAAAAAAAGCATCGGAAAAGGAAAGAGAGTAATAATTGTAACAGATGGTATATTCAGTATGCGCGGTGATTATGCCCCTCTTAATGCCATTTCCAGTATTACAAAAAAGTACCATGACCATTTTTCAGAAGGGGTAGTGTTGGTTGTAGATGATTCGCATGGAGTAGGATGTTTTGGAGCGACAGGTAGAGGAACAGAGGAATATACTGGAGCCAATGGTGTAGATATCCTGGTTGGGACATTAGGGAAAGCGTTTGGTGTGAATGGAGGATATGCAGTATCCAGTCAATCAGTTATTACTTACTTGAGAGAACATGCTCCCCTTTATATTTACTCTAATCCTATTTCTCCAGCAGAGGCAGCTGAGGCACTTTGTTCGCTTGAAATACTTGAAGGAGAAGAAGGTTCAGTGATTTTGGAACATTTAAAAAGAATGACAAAAAGATTTGAAACAGGGCTAAAGGAAATGAATTATGAAATTATCGAGAGTGACCACCCAATTGTCCCTTTAATGGTTAGAGACACTAAAAAAACCAGGGAACTGGTTGATTTTCTTATTGATAATGGTGTTCTGGCAACAGGGTTAAATTACCCGGTTGTTCCCAAAGGCGATGAAGAAATCCGTTTTCAGATAAATGCTGATCATACTGCTTATGATATTGACAGTGTGCTGGGAGTATTAAGAGAGTGGAAAGATAAAAAATAACAGCAAATATTTTATATTACATGTTGAGTTAAAAATAAAAAAAAGAGTTATGTCCAGGCTAATTAGAACCAATTACATAAGTAAAAGTAATTTTTTGAAATGGCAAAAAATGTAAAATGTATATATTAATGAATTTTTTTGTCTAAAATTACCTTATTTAGGGAATAAATTAAATAGGAATAAAAATAAATATTCGAAAAAAAACTGATAAAGGCAAACTGTTTGAAAAGACAGGACGCAAAGTTATGGATCTAAGGTGCATATTAATAAGTGCTATGGTTGCCAGGCTGCCAGTTATTTTTTATTTCTAAATAATTAATTTCAAATAGGGGTATTTTTAGAATGGAAAATACTAAATTAAACAAAGAAAAGAAATTAAATCCTCAAATAGGACTTATTGAAAAATACCAATACTTGATTAGCAAGATAGCCGGACAATTTAACAATATATCCGAATCAAAAGAAAATTTGGAAGAAGTTGGATATATTGGATTGTTAAACGCTGCAAATCTCTATGATAAAGAAGTACACCAGATTGATTTTCAAACATTTGCCCAGCTTCTTATTACAGAAGAAATGCATCAATATCTTATAAACAAAAACCGACAGGTGGATCGCCCCGATTGGCTTGTTAATTTAAACCACAGGATAGATAGTTATGTAATCGAGTATCAGGAAAAATACGGGCGTTTTCCTCAAATTTCTGAAATTTCTGAATATCTGAATATTAATACCTTCGGTCTACAGGAAATATTGAAAGCCAGGGATTCTTTATTAGAAAATTATTCTT
>JAQVMU010000017.1:20705-26136 GCA_028703475.1 Atribacterota bacterium
TATAGACAAATAGAAAGAATAACTGATGTTGAAAGAGGAACTGCATAATGGAAAAAACTTTTCAATACAGTTTAATTGATAAAGCCCCGGTATTTTTTGTAGCCATCGATCCGGATAGTAAGACCCGTTTTATAAATCAAACAATGCTGAATGCTTTGGGTTACTCGAGACATGAAGTATTAAACAAAGATTATTTTCAACAATTCGTTCCTCATGAACAGCATAGTATGCTAAAAAAGATATTTATGAGTTTGCAGCAAAACGGTTCCCCTACTCATAATGAAAATATCATTTTGACTAAAGATGGCCGGGAATTGTGGGTTCATTGGTATGGGCAACCGGTTTATAACAATAATAATGAATACCAATACCTAATTGGGGTTGGAATTAATATAACAGAACAAAAAAAATCAGAGCAGGATTTGGGTAACCAGGTACTAATCAACCAATTATTACTTAACACAAGCCCGGTAGGAATTACCTTTGTAGATAAAGATGGTAAAATTACCTATGCCAATAATTTAGCAGAAAAGATTTTGGGTTTAACCAAAGATGAACTTACAAAAAGAACATACAATGATGTTAAATGGCAGATAACAGACCTGGACGGGAATTTATTTCCAGAAAATAAACTGCCTTTTAATCAGGTAAAAAAGCATCATAAATCATTTTATGGAATTGAACATGCTATTAAATGGCCGGATGGCAGAATGGTCTTTCTCTCTATTAATGCTGCACCTATACTGGACGAAAAAGGTCGTTTTCAGGGGGTTGTGTCTTCTTTGACTGATATTACCGAACAAAAAATAAAGGAAAAAGAGAGGGAAATGCTTCTGTATATGGAAAGGGAACAGAGCAGCCTGATTAACATGGAACAGCAGATGGCCTTAAATCTAATTTCTGAAAAAGATTGTTCTGCAAAATTAAATCAGGCACTACAGTTTATTTCCAAAATTTTACCAAATAATGGTTCCGACATTGCTTTGCTGGATGATAATCGATTAAAGGTTATTACTATCCAGGGCTATGAAAATGATTATTGTCAAAATATTGTCTGGAACTTACAGGAGAATATTGATGATTTTCTCCTTGAAAAAGAGGCAATAATTACCAGACAACCTATTCTGATTTCTGATACTTCCAAGGATTCCCGTTGGAATGAAGTTCAGGGAATAGAGTGGATACGTTCTTGTATAATGGTCCCTTTTAGTTTTGAAGGAATAGTTTTAGGTACTTTGCGCCTGGTAAGCAAGAAAGCCAATAATTTTAATAAAGAGAGCATAGAAAAGATTGAAAGCTTTGTACATGGTATTTCTATTGCCATTCATAATTACCAAAATTACTGCCAGCTGGAAAAGACTAAAAATGACATAATTCTGGCTATGACGAGAATTGTAGAAACCCGTGACCCTTACACTGCCGGCCATCAGGAAGGCGTAGCCAGGATTGCCACTAATATTGCCCGGGAAATGGGGTTAAATGATGATATAATTGAGGCTATCAGAATTGCTTCCCTGGTTCATGATATTGGAAAAATCAGTATACCTTCGGAAATTTTAAATAAACCCAGTCGTTTAAATGAGATTGAATATAACCTGGTTAAGAATCATCCCAAATTAGGATATGAAATACTCAAAGATATCTCCTTCACTTATCCCATTGCTGATATTGTTTATCAGCATCATGAAAAAATAGATGGTTCAGGTTATCCTGGCGGTTTAAAAGGAGACAATATCATGATTGAAGCCCGAATCATCTGTGCAGCAGATGTTTATGAAGCAATGGCCTCTCATCGTCCTTATAGACCTGCCTTAGGTGCTCAAGCTGCAGAAGAAGAGTTGTTAAAAAATAAAGGTATTCTTTATGATTCCATGGTTGTGGAAGCCTGTATTAAAGTTTGCCGGCAAGAGCAGCTGATTATGCTCTTCAAGGATTAGAATTGTCCATTTTGTAAATTATTTTAGTTCTTGACTATTATTTATTGCTATATTATAAAGATGTTTATAGATTTATTTTTATTAAAAATCTTAAGAAGAGGTAGGTTTAATCTGGATGAACACAGATAAAAAGACAGAGGGAAATATCCGGGAGATTATATTGAATAAAAAAAGTGCATTAGCAGAAAAAATACTGGAAAAACAGATAGGCCGATCTCCTGAATTAAAAAGTCAATATAAAAAGATTGATATACAGAAATGTCATCAGGATATTGTTTATCACCTCTCTTACCTTGCCGAAGCAGTTGCGCTGGATTCGGAAATACTTTTTTTAGAATATACACGCTGGCTAAAACATCTTTTTTTAGGCCTTCATATTCCTCTATCACAATTAGCGGATAATTTTGAAATTATAAAGGAAGTTCTCACAGAGGAGATAGAAACAGGTGTCTTCCTTTCAAAGATAAGAGATTTTTTAGAGAAAGGAAAAGCAATATTTATTAAAGATGAAAGTGAGCTGAACAGTTTCCTGAATCCAAAAAATCAATATTATGAATTATGTGTTAGATATATGGAAAATCTATTAAAGGGTAACCGCTTAATATTTAATTCTCTGATTTTAGAGAAGGTCCAAAAAGAGGGAATCCCGGTTAAAGATATTTATCTGAATGTCTTTGAGCCGGTACAAAAAGAGATAGGACGCCTCTGGCAATTAGGGCGAATAAGTGTTGCCCAGGAACATTATTGTACTGCTGCAACCCAGTCTTTAATAGCTCAACTTTACCCTTTTTTTCTTAACCCCGGAGGGGACAATAGATATACCTGCATCACTGCCTGTATCGGCAATGAGCTTCATGAAATAGGAATTCGTATGGTTGCTGATTTTTTGGAAATGGACAATTGGAGCACATATCACCTGGGAGCGAATACTCCTAATGATAGTTTAATTAAAACAGTTTTGGAAAAACAGGTCGACTTATTAGCAGTATCGGTAACTATTACATATCATCTTCATCAGTTAGAAAAGTTAATAATAGATCTCCGAAAACAAGTTGAATCTGATAAGATAAAAATTATGGTTGGTGGCTATCCCTTTAATATTGATGATCAGTTATGGCGAAAAGTAGGGGCCGATGGGACAGCCAGGCAGGGTCAGGAAGCTGTAAATAAAGCAAATCAGCTAGTAAAAAATAAGGTTGGGGATAATGCATAATAATATTTTACAAGATGATTATCTGATAATTGTTGATAAAGAAGGTCGGATACAGCAAATAATCGGCATGGAAGACAGCGCTACAGGTAAATTGGTAGGTAGCATGCTAAGTACAATGGTTATCCCGGCTTATTTCCAAAATATTATGAATTTTCTTCTAAGTATAAAAAATAAGAAGATTGAAATCGGCTGGGAATTCTGTTTACAGGGGAAAAACAATAATATTTTAGCTCTATTTTCAGGAATACAGCTTGAGAAAGACAGGGCATTGATTATAGTCCAGCATCCTTTTACCGGGCTTAATAAGTTATTACCTGAAGAGGCAAAAATAGATATAAAAGTCTGGCAAAAGTTATTGCATAACTATTACAGGAAAAAGCAGATAACATTAACCACTAAAGATGAAAAAAGACAGGACGAATTTTATCAGCAATACAGTGAGTTGAATAATGAACTGGTAAATTTACAACGACAGATGGTCAAAAAAAATAAGGAAATAGAAGTAGAAAAAGAACGTTTTCGGGTAACCCTCACAGGTATTGCCGATGCTGTTATTTCTGCAGATGGCGATTTTGAGATTAATCTCGTTAATAAGGCAGCGCTAAGTCTGTTAATGAAAGAAGAAGAACAGGTTATAAAGAAAAACTTTTGGGAAATTTTTAAACTTAAAGATAAAGATGGAAATAATATAGACTCTATCAGGAAAAAGTTATTTAAGGTTGGCAATTATCAGGGTGAAGATTTTGACCTGCTGTTGAACAAAAAAACAGCTATTTCCATAGATTTTCGATTATCTCTTATTGATAGAAACAAATTAAAAACAGGCATAGTACTTATTTTTCGTGATATTAGTGAGAGAAAGAAAAAAGAAGAACAATTATCCCATTTTGCCACTACAGATATACTGACTGGAGTTTATAACCGCAGAATGGGTATGGAGTTACTGGGAAAAGAAATAAAGATTACAAAAAGAAGAAATTCACTTTTGAGTATTTGCTTTTTAGATTTAGATGGACTAAAGAAAGTTAATGATGAGCATGGCCACCAGGAAGGTGATAAATTATTAAAAAAGGTAGCCCTGGTTATTAAGAATAATATCCGGGAATCAGACATTTTTTGTCGCATGGGTGGTGATGAATTCCTTGTTATTTTTCCTGATAGTTCTGAAGAAGCAGCAGAAGGGATCTGGCAGCGCATTTTGACTGACTTTCAAAAAATGAATCGCTCACAGAAGTGCAAATATCCTATGCATGTCAGCCATGGTATTGTTGAATACCACAAGGGATGTTTTGAGGAAGGAAAAGAGATTGACGAGTTGATTGAACTGGTAGACAAAAGAATGTATAAGGAAAAACAACAGCATAAAAAAGGGTCTGTCTAATCTAAAATGACAAGATAAAAATTATGAAATAGAAAGTATGTTGATATAATAAAGCATTAAACAAGGAGACTAGCTATGGACAAAATATTAAATAGTAAACATACAGGACACTATGAAGATGCAGATATCAAAAAAGACAAATTAATTTTATTGGAAAAATATCAGGCGATATTCGAAAATATCAATGATGCTATTTTTGTGCATGAGCTTACCTCAGATGGAATGCCTGGAAAATTTATTGCAGTAAACAAAGTAGCCCGTGAACGTATGGGGTATAGTTTAGAAGAATTTTTTTCCATGTCACCAGCTGATCTTGATGACAAAGAAAGCCAAGAAAATATACCAGCAATTATGGAAGAATTTCAAAAGAAAGGCTTTATCACTTTTGAGGCTGCCCACCAGACTAAAGATGGTAAGAAAATTCCCGTAGAAATAAGTTCAACAATTATTACTTTTAGCGGGATAAAAAGAGTTGTTTCAGTTGCCCGGGATATAAGCAGGAGAAAAAAAGACGAAAAGATTATAGCTAACAGCGAAAAGAAATACCGGACTATATTTGAATTATCTCCGGATGCGATTGTGCTATTAAATCAAAAGGGCATAGTGATTGAAGTTAATGGCCGCATGTGGGAATGGTTGGGATACAGCAATAAGCAGATTATTGGCAAGAAACTGGATGAATTACTTTTTTTTGATAAACAGAATCAAAGGAAGGTTTTAAATAATTTTCACAGGAGAATGGCGGGGGAAAATGTTCAGCCTTATGAATTAGATTTTATTACCAGCACCGGTGAACACAAAATTGGATTAGTTAAAGCAGTAGTTTTAGCTGATGAAATAGCCGGGAGAATTCATGACCTTATTATGATTTCAGATATAACCAGAGAAATGAGGGCAATA
>JAQVMU010000018.1:0-19182 GCA_028703475.1 Atribacterota bacterium
AAGCGATAGCATTGTAAAGAGGCCATCTTTACCTCGTAAGACTTATGCGGTATTAGCCCTCCTTTCGGAGGGTTATCCCCCACTACCGGGTAGATTCCCACGCGTTACTCACCCGTCCGCCACTGTAGTAGTCTCCCGAAGGAAACGTTCCAGTCAGACTTGCATGTGTTAGGCACGCCGCCAGCGTTTGTCCTGAGCCAGGATCAAACTCTCCGTACTCTTTAAAGGGAAATCAAAAAAGAAGAATCGAAATCCGTCTTTTCTTCATTCCCCCTAAAAGTTACACCTTTAAACTGATTAACTCTTACTATGAGAAATAAGGAAAATCAGGGTTATATCAAACATATGGCTGGGTGCTATAGATTTATCAAAGAACTGATTTGCCCTCTTCGTGAGAACCCTGCGGGTTCTCCCGAGAGAAGGGGCAAATAAGATAGTAACAGAGTTAGCAGGTGTTGTCAAGAAAATATTGATAAAAAAATAATTTTTTTAGGTAACAAACACCTTCTTCTAATTCTGCATTATAAATTATATTACTTATTTCCTTTTTTTTCAACATGCTTTAAATATTTCATATTTATAAGTCTAAAATAACCTTATTTTGTAAAGTATGAGTTACCAAAACATAGCAAACATAATTAATTCCCATATATTCTCGTTCAATTTATTTTTAGCTGATAAAAATTTAATTTGCCAATCCTTAAAATATCGCCGTCTTTTACTACAATATCAGTATTTGGGTTAGTTATTTTTTTATGATTTATCCTTACTCCACCTTGTTTGATTATCCTGATGGCTTCACCGGTGCTAGTAAGAGCTTTGGTCATTTTTACTAATTTTACAATCCATAATTTATTTTCACTTAAATCTCTAATAGGAATTAACAATTTTTGCGAATTTTCGGGATCCATCTTTTCCTGAAATACCTGTTCAAAATGATTCTCAGCTTGATTGGCATTGCTATATCCGTGATATATTTTTACAATTTCCTTGGCTAGTCTTTTTTTGATATCACGAGGATGAACATTATTTGCTTGAAGATCTTTTTTTATTTGGTTTATTTGCTGTTCGGGTACATCAGTTAATAAGCGAAAATATATTTCCATTAATTTATCAGGTATAGACATGATTTTTCCATACATATCATTTGGTTTCTCATTAATGCCAATATAGTTCCCAAGGCTTTTGCTCATTTTTTCCACACCATCAGTACCCTCAATAATAGGCATAGTAATTATAACCTGTGGCTCCTGTCCAAATTCTCTTTGTAAATCCCTTCCAACCAATAAATTAAATTTTTGGTCAGTTCCTCCTAATTCCACATCGGCTTTCAGTGATACAGAATCATAACCTTGCATAAGAGGATACAAAAACTCATGCACACCAATTGGCTTTTTTTCTTGAAATCGGTTTGAAAAATCGTCCCTTTCCAGCATTCTGGCAACTGTATATTTAGAGCATAAATGGATTACATCAACAAAAGATAATTTTCCTAACCAATGGCTATTAAATTCTACAATTGTTTTATTGGGGTCTAATATTTTAAAGACTTGTTCCTTATAAGTTTCGGCATTCTTTTTTACCTCTACCGTTGTTAGCTGTTTTCTAGTCGAAGATCGTCCACTTGGATCCCCTATCATACCTGTAAAATCACCAATGAGAAAATAAACATCATGACCTAAGTCTTGAAAATGTCTTAACTTTCTTAAACCAACCGTATGTCCTAAATGTATATCTGGGGCACTGGGGTCAAATCCTTGCTTTATACGTAATGGTTTTTTTGATTTTTTAGAATTTCTTAATTTGTTTTTCAATTCTTCTTCTGAAATAATTTCATCAGTTCCTCTTTTAATTATTTTCATTTCCTCAGATAAATCCATATTATCCCCTCTCGTCTTCTATATGATTTACTATATTTGCAATAAATTCTATAAATTCTTAACTATAATGTGTTATCCCAATAAAATACATATAAAAATAAGTCTTTTTATTATTTAGCTCTATACAACCAGATTTTTCTCCTTATTAGAATCAGCAATAACGGGTAACCAATTATGAAACAGGCAATTGTCTGTCCTATAGTAATATAGGCAACTGTTAGCCAGTATGGAATTTCAAATAATAAATGTAAATATAAGCTTATACCAAGTGCATTAATTATAATAGGCGGAACAGGGGCTAAAAAAGGTTTAGTTGTATTATATGTTATAATAGCTGCTAATAATGTAAAAAAACTGCCACCAATAACATCAATTATACCAAGCCCTCCCCAAATATTTGATAATATGCACCCTAAAAATAATCCACCAATAGCAGCCGGATCAATAAAAGGCAATACTGTTAATGCTTCAGCAATTCTAATCTGGAAAGGTCCAAAACTAATTGGTGCAAAAATAATATTTATGGTAACATATATTGCAGCAATTAATGAAATGCGTACCATATAATTCAAACTAAACAAATCAATTTCCCTTTTTTTAAAAAACTTAAATAATTATAGCACATTTATATTTAGTTAAAAAGATTGACAATGTATATTATTATTAATATATAGAGAATATAGATTATTCAGATTGTATATATTTAAAAAATTAGTAAAAAGTTAAAATTTTAATTTGTAATAAATGGTTCTGATATGAGTAAGAAAAAAACAAAAAAAACAAAAAATAATTCTTTCTACAAAAAAATAATATTTATTAGTTTATTCTTATTTGTCTTATCATTTTTAATATCATTTGCCCTTTTAGTTTCCTTTTCCAACCAAAAAATGGTAGATATAGTTAAAACTAGTAATTTTATTAACCCTATTACCAGTAAAGTTTATGATATTAATGGAAAATTAATAACAGAATTTTTTCAGGAAAACCGAACGCCAATTTCTTTATCAGAAATTCCCACACACCTCATCAGTGCTTTTATTGCTATTGAAGATACTTACTTCTATAATCATTATGGAATAAGCATTCGTGGTATTATCAGAGCAATGGTTGAAAATGTCAAGGAAAGTGGAAGAATATTTCAAGGTCAGGGAGGCAGTACAATAACTCAACAGCTTGCTGTTAATACATTTTTAACAAGGGAAGAAACATTGTCTCGCAAAATACAGGATGCACTCCTTGCCTTACAAATTGAGAGAACTTTTACTAAAAATGAAATACTTGAAATGTACCTGAATTTAATTTACTTCGGTCATGGAGCCTATGGTGTTGTATCAGCATCAGAAATGTACTTTAATAAGGATGTTGCAGATCTTTCTTTGGCTGAAAGTGCTTTACTGGCAGGAATACCAAGAAGACCATATTATTACTCTCCTTTTATTAATATAGAATCTTCTTTAAATAGAAAAAATGTAATCTTAAAAAGAATGTATGACCTGGGTTATATAGATGAATCCGAATATCAACAAGCTAGAGACGAAGTAATTACATTTAGTCATAATAGAGAAAATATTGAAATCGCACCTCATTTTTCCAGCTACATTCGTACACAGTTACTCGAACAATATGGTGTAAATATGGTTTTTAAAGGTGGACTAAAAATCTACACCACACTTGATTTGGAATTACAACGAAAAGCACAGGAGGCTTTTTTAGACAGCGGCAGGGAAGGTGCATTAATTGCTGTAGATCCTCAAACAGGCTATATAAAAGCAATGGTTGGTGGGAAAAATTATGAAGAGAGTGAATTTAATAGAGCAACCCAGGCTTACAGACAACCAGGATCTGCCTTTAAAACATTTGTTTACTTAACGGCATTAGATAAAGGTCTTTCTCCAAGCTTAATTATGGAGGATGCTCCAATTATTTACGAAAATGGCTGGTCTCCGGAAAACTATGAGAATGAATTTAGGGGATTTGTTACATTAAGAGAAGGTTTTGAGGACTCTATTAATATTATTGGGGTTAAATTATTAGAAAGAGTTGGTGTCCGAGATGTAATTCAGAATGCTGAAAAAGCCGGAATTACTAGTTCCTTACGAGCAGATCTCTCCTTAGCGTTAGGAACCTCTGAAGTAACTCCATTGGAAATGGCTTCCGCATATGCAACAATAGCAAATATGGGAACATATGTAGAACCGATTTCCATTTTAAAAATTGAAGATCATAATGGCAAGGTATTGGAGCAAAACAATGTAGTAAGCAAAAAAGTTTTTACAGAAGAAGTATGTTACACATTAACTAAATTAATGGAAGGTGTCATAAATAGAGGAACTGGCTGGAACGCTGATATTGGAAGACCAGCTGCGGGTAAGACGGGTACAACTAATGAATGCATAGACGCCTGGTTCGTTGGTTTTACGCCTGAATTGGCCTGCGCTGTATATATAGGTAATGATGATAGAAGAACACTGGGTAACAAAATGACCGGAGGTGTGGTCGCGGCTCCAATATGGCATGATTTTATGTTAAATGCATTGCAAGATAAACCTGTAAAAAATTTTCAAAAACCATCTAATGTTGTAGAAATTAATGTATGTAGCAAAACTGGACTTCTGCCCGGAAATCAATGTAGTGAAATATTAAAAGTAGCCTTTATTGCGGGTACAGAACCCCGTGGAGTATGCCAGGGAGATGTCATTTCGACTTCACCTAATATTGACAGTGAACCATTATTCCCTACACCACAAGTACCACGAGAGAATATTCCTGTGATAGAAGGTGAAAAGAAATTTCCACTATTGGAAGAAATTGATATTTTAAAGCAGGATATCGATCCCGAGGATGTACCACAGGAAGAGAAAAAGGAAGACACATTGCAATCATTAGTTGAAGAATTAAAAAGAAGATTAGAAAGCAGGGATTAAGCTTTTATTTTTCTTTAAAAAATATAAAGCAGTTTAAAAATAAACAACTGTAACCCCTTCTCCACCCTCGTATAATTCCCCATAACGATATGATTTTACATAAGATAACTGGTTTAATAATTGGTTAACATAGTTTCTCAATATACCTTTGCCTTTTCCATGTATTATATACACTGGGGATACATTTAAAAGGAAAGCATCGTCTAAATACTTTTCTAATTTTATTTTCGCATCATTTACTGTCATCTGTCTTATATTTATTTCATTTTTAAACTCAGCCTTCTTTTCCAATCTGTTTTTATCATATGAGCTAATTGAAAAGTTGTGTGTTTCAATATATCTCTCTTCATTTGATATCTTCTTGTTAATTTTCTCAATATCATCAAAAGGTATGTTCATCTTTATCTGATTAACCTGTATTAAGCATTGTTCCTTTTTATGATTATTTTCTATTACAATTCCTTCCATGTTGAGACTTTTAATTAACACAACATCTCCAACAGATAATAATTTTTTATTTTCTTTTTGTTTTTCATTAATTATTATTTTTTCTTTTATTTCTTTATATAAATCTTTTAAATTTCTGTATTCATCGTTGTATTTTTCAAAATTAATATTTTTTCTTTTTAAATTATTAATAATTTCTTTTGCTCTCTTTTCTGTTAAAGAAATAATGTCTTCTGCTTTTCGATACGCATCCTGTATAATCTTTTCTTTTTCTTTTTCAAATTCAATATTCTTTAATTTCAATTCTTTTTTTAGTACTAAGCTTTCTTCTTTTTCCCTTTCTGTTATTTTTAAATTGTCAGCCATTATACTTTTATCTCTTTCCATCTTTCTAATCATGTTTTCCAAATCTGCTTTTTCTTTATCTAAATATTTCTGGGCACCCTTAATTACTAATTCCTCTAAACCTAACTTTTGAGCAACAGAAAAAGCGCAACTTTTTCCTGGAAGACCTATTGTTATTTTATATGTTGGCTGAAGGGTTTCTTCGTCAAATTCCATTCTGGCATTCATTACTCTATCGGTCAAATAAGCATATGCTTTTATACTATCATGATGAGTACTACTTATTATTTTTGTACCCTTTTTCCTCAAAGAATCGAGTATTGCCATACTTAGAGCAGATCCTTCTGAGGGATCTGTACCGGAACCCAATTCATCCAATAAAGCTAATGTGTTATCATCAGAATCTTTAAGTATTTGTATAATATTTTTCATATGTGCAGAAAATGTACTTAAATTTTGTTCTATACTCTGCTCATCTCCAATATCTGCAAATATTTGCTTAAAAATAGCCATTTCACTATCAATACCGGCAGGAATATGCAAACCTGACTGAGCCATTAGACATAGTAAGCCAACTGTTTTTAAAGTAACTGTTTTTCCACCGGTATTTGGTCCTGTTATAACAAGTACATCAAAATTCTCACCTATTTCAATATCAATGGGAATAGCGCTATCTTTTAATAAAGGATGTCTTGCACTTTTTAGATTAATAATTCTTTTATTATTAATTCTTGGTTCATTTCCACTTATTTGAATACTATACTTAGCTTTTGAATGAATTAGATCTATCTCACCTAAATTATGGTATGACTCAACAATGTCTGCTCCATTTTTTCCGACTAATGCGGTTAATTTTTGTAATATTCTGAATTCTTCTTTTTCTTCTTCAGTATAAAATTCCCTTAACTGATTATTTAACTCTAATACTGCTAATGGTTCTACAAAATAAGTTACACCACTTTCTGACTTATCATGCACTATACCCGGAAACTTACCCTTTTCCTGTTGTTTTATGGGCAAAACAAACCTGCCTTGGCGAATCGTAATAATATCATCTTGAATCGAAGAACGGTTCCTGGGATCTCTCAAAATATTCTCTAATCTATCACGTATTTTCTTTTCTGTATTTCGGATATTTCGCCTTACTTTCTTTAATTCCGGACTTGCTTCATCCACAATTTCTGCATCTTCGTTAATACATCTTTTTATTTCCTTTTCCATCAAGCGAAAAACCTTTAAATTGTTTATTTTTCCTTTAATACTCGGATATTTCTGTTCTTCAAAAGAATTAAAATATTCTTTTACTAAATAAATACACTCCAGTACCTTATTAATAATTAAGAGTTTCCTTACAGAAATAATACTTCCCTGAATACGGGCTTTTTTAACATCATCCTCTATGTTGCCCAATGGCATCAGGGGCAGTCTTCCCTGATTTTCTATTATATTTTTCATCTCAGTAGTTTCTATTTGCATTTGACATGCATTAGAATAGTCATTGGAAGGCATCAGTTCCTTTAAATGCCTTTCACCTGAGTGTGTTAGTAAATTCTTCTTTAATATTCCCTTTATTTTATTATATTCTAAAACTTTAAAAAGATGGCTATTCATAAATGTACCCACAATATTTCAGATAGTAATAATCTTCAGTTAAATAATTTTTTTAATCGATTCCATGTCAAATTGAAAATGATTAGGCATCCATTCCCTTAATGAATTATACACTATTATTAATCCTTTCAAGAAAAATTCAGCAAATATTGATTCCTTGATTTGATAATTTATTTCAAGAGGCAGGGGAATAAAATTAACAATAAACAACAGTAAACCAACAATTATAGCTCCCCTAATAAATCCGAATAAAGCTCCACCAAGATTATTTATCCAGTTAAGCAGGAGTAATGCAGTTATATGACTTAGCAAATACTCAAATAAGCGAAAAGTCATAATGACAGCTATAAATATTAGAATAAAGCTAAGAATATGTGATAGAGGCTGGTTCCATTTAAATTGTTTCATTAAAAATGAACTTAAATCGGCATACCAGAATATTGCAATAAATATTGCTGCAATTAGCCCAACCAGCGTCAGCACCTCTGCAATAATACCTCTTTTAAAGCCTAAAAAAACATTAAATAAGATAATAACAAGAATTATTATATCAACCCAGTTAATTATTTTATATTATCCCCCTCTATTCTTAATAAGTTTGGAGAATGATTATTTATTTTCTTAATTCTGCCATAAATTCGCTATTTAGCTTTATTTTAACATTTTCCATCATTTTGTCGACTTCTTCATCAGTTAATGTTCGATCTTTTGATTGAAATATAATTGAAAATGCTACACTCTTGTTTCCCGTCTTGACCTGCTTGCCCTTAAAAATATCAAATAATTCTACTTCCCTTATAATCTTTGGATTAACTTCTATTATTGTTTTTTTTAATTCGTCAACTAAAACCTGTTCAGGAACAACAATAGAAATGTCTCTGTTCAAAGAAGGATATTTTGGTAGCGGTTCAAATACTATATCAAGTGTCACCTTAGAATACAATTCAGAAAAATCTACCTCAAAAAGGAATACATCTTCAGGAATATCTAAAATATCAGACAAATTCTTACTTACTTTACCAAATCTTCCAATTTCTTGATTATTAAATTTGATTATTCCATTTTCCTTCATATTAAATACAGGAAAAGATCCCCGGGTATATGATATATTTTGAATTCGGAGACCATCAAACAGTTTATCTAATATTCCTTTTAAATAAAATAAATCCCATTTCTCATTCTTTTCCCAAATATTTCCTCTTCCGGTTTTTACAATACCACCGGCAATGTTTAATTTTTCAACAGGCAATATGTTATTTTCTATATTCCCGCTATTTAAAAATACCTTTCCGACTTCAAAAATCTTTACTTCATCTGCCATATGGTTAATATTCCACTGAATTGTTTTTAATATTCCGGGCAATAAAGTTGTCCTCATGATCGTTTGATCCTGTATTAGTGGATTAAGTAAATTAACAGTTTCTCTTAACGGATGAGAATTCGGCAAACCCATCCATTCAAAATATGATGAAGTCATCATACTATAATTAATTGTTTGGTACATTCCACAACCTATCAAGATATCAATAATTTTATCAATAATCTTATGTCTTTCACTTTTTCCTTTTTGAATAACAGTAGATTTAAATGTAGTTGTAGGAATATTCTCATAACCATAAATCTTTATAATCTCTTCAATAATATCAACATCTTTTTGAATATCTCCTCTGTAGGTTGGGGGGATTATTTCTATTGAAGTATAATCCTTGCTGATTATATTAAAACCTAATCTTTTAATTATGGTATCTATTTGTTTTTTTGTTTCAGCAACAGATTTTGCTATTTTGACACCAGTGACTCTTTCAATTTTGTCGTAGTTTAATTTAATATTCTTACTGATTGTCAATTCTTTACTTTTATGGTCTACTATACCGCTAAGAATTTTACCTCCAGTGATATGTTTTATTAAGGAAGCTGATCGATTCAATGCATATATTTGGCCATCAGGATCAATTCCCTTTTCAAACCTATTTGAGGCATCAGTTCTAAGAGAGAAGTACCTGCTGGTCTTTCTGTTATTTGCTGGTTTGAAATATGCTGATTCCAGAAAAACATCTTTTGTATAATCCTTTATTTCTGAATTCTCGCCTCCCATTACTCCAGCAAGGGCAATTGCTCTTTCCTCATCTGCAATTACTAAATTTTCTTCGGTCAGCAATCTTTCTACACCATCTAATGTATTAAATTTTTCACCTTTGTAAGCTCGTCTAACAATTATTTTTTTGCCATGAATATATTCTAAATCAAATGCATGAAGAGGTTGCCCTGTTTCCATCATTACATAATTTGTAACATCAACAACATTATTAATTGGTCGGATGCCTAATAAAAATAGTTTCCATCTTAGCCAGAAAGGTGAATCTTTAATTTTTAAACCTTTAACAACTCTACCTGCGTATCTAGGGCATAATTCTTTGTCATCCACTTGAACTGATATTTTTCCTTCCAGATTTTCTTTATCTTCCTCAATTTTCAGTTCAGGTATATGAATTTCTTTCCCCGTAAAAGCAGATATTTCCCTGGCAATACCAATGATGCTCATTAAGTCCGGCCGATTTGAAAATATTTCAAAATCAAAAATTACATCATTCTTAATATTCTCCAAATTAGAAATGTCTTCACCTAAAGGAAATTTGTTGTTTAAAATTAAAACACCAGGTGATTTGCTTTTTTCCAGTCCTAATTCAGAAGCAGAGCAAATCATTCCGTTTGATAATACTCCCTGTATTGTCTTTGCTCCTAATCTGCCAATCCCCGGTAAAATAGCAGATTCGGTTGCTAAAGGAACTCTATCGCCTATTTTAATATTTTTAGCTCCACACACAACTTCTAATTCTTGATTTCTTATATCTACATTACATATATACAAATTATTATTTTTTTTATGAGCTCTGATATTTATTATTTCTCCTACAACTACACCTTTAACGTCCTCAAGTATTTTTTTTCTTCTTTCAGCAACAATGCCATTCATTGAAAGTCTATCTGCCAGTTCATTGGGAGTTAATTCAATATCTATATATTCTTTTAATAAATTATATGATACCTGCATATCACCATTCTCCTCTCATCATAGTTCCAACTTACTTAAACTGTTTTAAAAATCTTATATCATTCTCAAAAAACAAACGAATATCATTAATACCATATTTCAACATGGCTATTCTTTCAGCGCCCATTCCAAAAGCAAATCCAGTAAGCTTCTTTGAGTCATAACCCGCCATTTCCAGGACATTAGGATGAACCATTCCTGCTCCCATAATTTCAAGCCAGCCGGTATATCCACATGAACGGCAGCCTTTTCCTTCGCATAAACCACATGATACATCAACTTCTGCGCCTGGTTCTACAAAAGGAAAGTAACCAGGTCTAAATCTTACCTTGCGGTCTTTCCCAAATATTTGCTGACAAAATTCAGTAATAACCCCTTTTAAATCGCTAAATCTAATACCTTTATCTACTGCTAATCCTTCAATCTGATAAAACATTGGCGAATGTGTACTATCTATTGCATCTCTTCGGTAACACTTACCGGTTGAAATCATGCGAATCGGCGGGGGTTGATTTTCCATCGTCCTAACCTGCATTGGAGATGTTTGTGTTCTAAGTAAGATTTCTGATGTGATATAGAAAGAATCCTGATCATCTCTTGCAGGATGATCTTTAGGGATATTTAACCCTTCAAAATTGTAATAATCCAGTTCTATTTCAGGACCATCAACAAAATTAAATCCCATACCTAAAAATATTTCTTGTGTTTTTCTAAGTATTAATTCTATTGGATGTAGTGAGCCAATTTTAAAAGTTTTACCGGGAATAGTGATATCAAATATATCTTCTGTTTTCTTTTTTTTAGTTAAAGAAATGTTTTCCTTCTCAGATACTATTTTTTGAATCTCCTTTTTTGCTTTATTAAGCAATTGGCCAATTTTCGGCCTTTCATCTTTTGGTAATAAGGATATTTCCTTCAGCATTTTGGCAATATAGCCTTTTCTTCCTAAATATTCATTTTTTAACTTTTCTATTTCATCTGTATCCTTTTTTAAAGATATATCATCATCAAATTGTTTTCTAAGCTTTATTATTTTTTCTATCATATTTTCCAAAATATATACCTCCTCATAAAAAAAAGAAGTTTACAATTTTCACCTTTTAAAGGGACGAAAATTGTAAACTTCTCCGCGTTACCACCCTTTTTGATTTGTTTAAATACAAATCCAAACTCTTATTTTTTTTAACGGAAAACCCGTCCAAGCCTACTTATAATTTTCAGCTGGCATATTTAAAGCGAAATTCGATAAAACATATAAGTATATGACTTACAATTTACAATGTTTTATCTACTATCTTTATAATTTTATCTATTTATTTAATATTTTAACTATTATCACCTGAAACAGCAAGCTTTGATAGCTGTGAAAAACCCTTTTCGTGATTTACAGCCATTTCTGCTAATATTTTTCTGTTTATTTGTATATTGGCTTCCTTCAAAGCTTTCATTAACTTGCTATAAGATATTCCCTCATTTTTTGCAGCAATACCGATACGGGTAATCCAAAGTCTTCTAAAATCTCTTTTTCTTGCTTTACGATCACGATAAGAATACGATAGAGATTTTCTTACCGCGTCTTTTGCAGTTCTTAGTAATTTACTTTTTCCGCCCCAGTAACCTTTGGCAGATTTTAATATCTTTTTTCTTCTATTTCTAGAAGCTACATTATTAGTTACTCTTGGCATAGGTCTCTCCCTTGTGATTGATTATTAAATTGATTCATGCACTGACTGACAATTTACACTTCTTATTTATTATTTGATTTTATTAAATATAAATTAACAATATAACATTAAATACTATTGATAAGGCAATAATCGCTTGATACGCTTACTATCACTCTTATCAACCATAGTTAATTTTGCCAATTGTCTTTTTCTCTTTGGCGCTTTTTTTGTTAAAATATGACTCTTGTAAGCTTTTGAGCGCTTTATCTTGCCTGTTGCTGTTAATTTAAAACGTTTTGCAGCACCACGATGCGTTTTCATTTTTGGCATGTTCACTTATCCTCCGTTATTAATATTATACTACCTGTAATCTGTAATTAATTATTTTTATTAGAAATAAGAATTAAAGTCATATTTCTGCCCTCTAATTTCGGTTTTTTTTCAACTTTAGAGATTTCATTTGCTTCTGTTGCAACTCTTTCGAGGAGTTCTCTTCCTGCATCAACAAATTTCATTTCTCTACCCCTGAACATTACAGTTACTTTAACCTTGTTTCCTTCTTTTAGAAATTTATGAATATTTTTAGTCTTAAATTCATAATCATGTTCCCCTATATTGGGTCTCATCTTGATTTCCTTAAGGCCGGTGTTTTTCTGTGTCTTTTTCCCTTGTTTTAATCTTTTTTCCGAAGTATACCGATATTTCCCATAATCCATTATCCTGCAAACAGGGGGATCTGCATCAGGGGAAACTTCTACCAAATCAAGGTTATTTTTTTGTGCTTCTTCTAATCCTTTTTCCCAATCGACTATTCCAAGCTGCTCACCATTGTGATTTATTAATCGGATTTTTTTGGCTTTAATTCCACGATTCACACGAAATTCAGATTTTGACTTTATTTCAAATTCCTCCTTCTATACTTCAATTTATTAATTTTTTTCTTTATACTTGTTAGAAATACCTGCTAAAAGACTATAGCATAATGTTTTTTTTTAGTCAACTTTGTTGTTAATATCTATTTAAAATTAAAGAAAAAAATATTTTATGGCAATTTTTTATTATCAATTTCTTCTTTAATTTCATTTATAAAATCAGTTATGGTAGATGAGCCTTGATCGCCTTTACCTTGTTTTCTAACATTAACAGTATCTTTATCAATCTCTTTATCACCAAAAATTAACATATAGGGTATTTTCCCCATTTCTGCATTCCTTATCTTTGCACCAATTTTTTCATTATTATCATCTATCTCTACTCTGATATTAGAGTCAGAAAGAATTCTTTCTATTTTTCTACCATATTCAATATGCCTATCTGCAATAGGCAGTAAACGAACTTGAACTGGTGCAATCCAAGTAGGTAAAGACCCGGCATATTGTTCAATGAGAATCCCAATAAATCTTTCCAGGCTTCCCAGTATTGTTCTATGTAGCATCACAGGTCTTTCTTTTTCACCATCAGGGTTTATATAGTATAAATCAAATAGTTCCGGCATTTGGAAATCAAGCTGAATAGTACCACATTGCCAGCTTCTCCCCAGGCAATCTTTTAAGTGAAAATCAATTTTTGGACCATAGAATGCCCCATCCCCTTCATTTATTTTAAATTCTAAATCCTTACTTTCCAAAGCTTCTTTCAAGCTGTTTGTTGCTTTTTCCCAAACTTCGTCTGAACCCATGGCATTTTCTGGTTTTGTACTCAATTCTATATGGTAATTAAAACCAAAAGTCTTATAGAAATATCCTTCAAGATCAATAAGCTTTTGAACTTCTTCTTTTATTTGGCAGGGCCTCATATATATATGTGCATCATCCTGAGTAAATGAACGCACACGGAATAAACCATGAAGGACGCCTGACATCTCATGTCGATGAACCAACCCTAATTCTGCAATTCTAAGGGGTAATTCCTTATAACTGTGTAATCTGTTTTTATAAACTAAAATACCTCCGGGACAATTCATTGGCTTAACGGCAAAATCCTGGTTATCTATTTTTGTAAAATACATGTTTTCTTTGTAATGATCCCAATGTCCTGATTTTACCCAAAGAGACTTATTTAGAATTATAGGTGTTTTAATTTCGTGATAACCGTGCTTTTTGTGTTCATCTCTCCAAAAGTCTTCCAGTAAATTACGAATTATCATACCCTTAGGATGAAAAAACGGAAATCCGGTTCCTTCCTCCTGGAAGCTGAATAAATCTAATTCCTTTCCGATTTTCCTATGATCTCTTCTTTTTGCCTCTTCTATCATCTTTAAGTAATGATTTAGAGCATCTTTTGAATCAAAAGAAATCCCATATATTCTTTGCAACATCTTATTTTTTTCATTACCCCTCCAGTAAGCACCGGCAAGATTTAATAGTTTAAAAGCCTTAATTTTTCCAGTCGATGGAATATGAGGCCCTCGACAAAGATCTATAAAATCACCCTGCTCATAAATAGTAACTTCATCATCTGGAATATCTTCTATTAACTCAATTTTATATTTTTCGCCTCTCTGCTTAAAAAGATTAATGGCTTCATCTTTTTTCATTATTTTCTTTTGAAATGGTATATTTTTCTTTACAATTTCTTTCATCTTTTTTTCAATAATATTCAGATCATCAGGAGTAAAAGTATGTTTAGTATCAAAGTCATAATAAAACCCTTCATCTATTGCAGGTCCAATTGCTAATTTTGTATCGGGAAATAATGACTGTACTGCTTGTGCCATTAAATGGGATGAGCTATGAAAAAATATATCTTTCCCCTGTTCAGAATCAAAGGTAATAACATCAACTTTATCACCTTCTACAGGTTTTTCGTAAAGGTCCTTTTTTATTCCATTTACATTGACAGCTAAGGCTTTTTTTGCTAATTTGGAATCTTTTGACTTTATAATATCATAATAGGTTGAATAGGTTGATTTGTCATCAACCATCACTTCTCTTTCACCTTCTATATTTAACTTTATACTGACCATTTTATCCCCCCCTAAAACAAAAAAACTCACGTTTGATTACATGAGAATTTGTTAACTGATAAGCATTGAATAATTCAGAAACGTTCCTGTTTATTTAACCTTTCTAATTAATGTAATATATATACATAAACAAATGGTGGGCGGTACTGGGATTGAACCAGTGACCTCTTCCGCGTCAAGGAAGCATTCTTCCACTGAACTAACCGCCCACTTTTGTGTTTTTCTTTTTATATATAGATGGAGGCGGCACTCGGATTTGAACCGAGGATGAAGGATTTGCAATCCTCTGCCTTCCCGCTTGGCTATGCCGCCTCATTTATAAATATTATATAAAATGGAGCGGAAAACGGGATTTGAACCCGCGACCCTCGCCTTGGCAAGGCGATGCTCTACCACTGAGCTATTTCCGCAAACAAATTACTGGTGCCGAGACCCAGAGTTGAACTGGGGACACGTGGATTTTCAGTCCACTGCTCTACCAACTGAGCTATCTCGGCTGGATATAATTTTAAGAATTTAAGTTTTTAGATGGCGGGGTCGACGGGATTTGAACCCGCGATCTCCTGCGTGACAGGCAGGCGTGTTAAACCGAGCTGCACTACGACCCCTTATTAAAAAATATGGTAGGCGGAACAGGGCTTGAACCTGTGACCCCTGGCTTGTAAAGCCAGTGCTCTCCCAACTGAGCTACCCGCCCAAGCTATCTTCACAAACCGGCAAGCTCTATTATAACATCTCTTTTTTTCTTTGTCTATAAAAAATCTATCTAAAATTTTATAGTTTTTTTATTTTATAGTTATTTTTTAAAATTTTATTGATATCTTTGCAATTTAGTATAATGGCTAAAACGGTATATCGTCTTCACCATTATTGTCTTCAACATTTTCCTTCCCTTGGCCAGAGTTTTCATCAACATAATCATTATCGGAAAAATCCTTATTGTCGTTATTGGAATCCTTCATGTAATCTAAAAACTGTACACTTCTTGCATTGATTTCATATGAAACTCTTTTATTTCCTTCCTTATCCTGCCAGTTATTAGACCTTAACTCTCCGTTAACAGCAACCCTTTTTCCTTTCTTCAGGAATTGAGAGCAATGTTCAGCCTGTCTACCCCAGGCTGAAACGTTTATAAATAGAGTGTCTTCGATATTATTTCCTTCTTGATTCCTAAAACTTCTATTAATAGCAAGTCCAAACTTACAAACTGCTGTACCCGCTGGAGTGTATCTTAACTCCGGGTCTCTTGTCAATCTTCCTATTCCTGCAAAACAATTTAAATCACCAAAAGATGCCATAAAATAAATCCTCCCTTTTTTAAAACTGCAGATAAATTCATCTCTACTTCACTACTATATTTACTAACTTACCTGCTACATATATAATCTTAACAATTTTCCTATCATTAATCCATTTTTTTACTTTTGGTAATTCAATAATTTTCTCTCTTATATCGGCTTCACTAATATCAGACAAAACTTTTATCTTATCTCTCAATTTACCATTTATTTGCACAACAACAGTGATTTCATCTTCTTTTAAGTCTTCAATACTGTATTTTGGCCATGGCTCTAAATATATACTTTCACTATTACCTATTTCGTGCCATAGTTCTTCACAAAAATGAGGAGCTATGGGATTAAGCAATTTTATAGTTGTTTCTATTGCTTCCTTGATTACTGCCTTTCTCTCCTGACTCAACTCTGATATTTTTATATTAAAAGCATACAAATTGTTGACCAGTTCCATAATGGCACTTATTGCTGTATTAAAATGAAATCTTTCTTCAATATCTTCGGTTACTTTCTTAATAGTCTGATGTGTTTTTCTTTTTAGCGATTTTACATCATTGCTTAGACTTACACCGGATACATTGATATAATCTTTTTCATCAAAAAGACATTTATATTGATAAACAAGTCTCCATACCCGATTTAAAAAGCGTGATGCCCCTTCAATACCTTTATCACTCCATTCCATATCAACTTCTGGAGGACTTGCAAATAATATCATTACTCTGGTTGCATCAATACCATATTTTTCAAATATATCACCAGGTGTAACTACATTACCTTTGGATTTTGACATAGCAGCACCATCTTTGCATACCATTCCCTGTGTAAAAAGACGTTTAAATGGCTCTTTAAAATTAATATACCCCATATCATTTAATGCTTTTACAAAGAAACGAGAGTAAAGTAAATGCAGAATTGCATGTTCTACTCCTCCGATATATTGGTCGACAGGCATCCAATAATGCAATTCTTCTTTATCAAAGGGTTTGTCCTTCAATTTTGGAGAGCAAAATCTTAAATAATACCATGATGAACATACAAAGGTATCCATCGTATCAGTTTCTCTCTTAGCTGGTTCCCCACATTTTGGACATTTTGTATTCAAGAATTCTTTGCTTGACAGTAAAGGAGACAGTCCTGTTGGCTTAAAATCTACATCGTCAGGTAAATAAACAGGTAAATCAGTTTCGGGTATCGGAACAATACCACATTTATCACAATAAACTATTGGAATAGGAGCACCCCAATAACGTTGCCTTGAAATCAACCAATCCCTTAAGCGATAATTAACTTCTTTTTTTCCAAGTTCTTTATCTTCCAGATATTTGATAATTACATCGATTGCCTTTAAATTCGGTAATCCATTAAACTGACCTGAGTTTACTAAAATACCTTCTCCTGGATATGCATTCTCAATGTCATCATATGAAATTTCTTTATTCTTCGGCTTTATTACAGTCCTTACAGGAAGACTGTATTTTCTGGCAAACTCTAAATCTCTCTGATCATGAGCAGGTACTGCCATAACCATTCCAGTACCATATTCCATAAGAACATAATTGGCAACCCAAATAGGTACTTTTTCCTGATTCATAGGGTTAATGACATATCTGCCTGTGAAGCAACCAAGTTTTTCAGCGGTAGCCAGGTCCTTTTCAGTCAAATTATTCCTGGCAACTACTTCTTTAAAAGCTTTCACTTCCTTTTCATAATCAGTCCCTTTTGTTAATTCTTCTATGATCGGGTGCTCTGGAGAAAGGACAAAAAAAGTAACACCAAAAAGAGTATCAGGCCTTGTTGTAAATACAGAAAGAGTTTTATTGCTACCGGCAATTTCAAACTTAACCTGTGCCCCTTCACTTCTTCCTATCCAGTTCTTTTGCATAGTTAAAACTCTTTCAGGCCATTCTTCCAATAATTCCATATCATCTAAAAGCTGTTGGGCATAATCGGTAATCTTAAAAAACCATTGAGACAATTCTTTTTTTATTACTTCTGAACCGCACCTCTCACAACCACCATTTACAACCTGTTCATTTGCAAGAACAGTAGCACATGAAGGACACCAGTTAACTACAGCCTTTTTTTTATAAGCTAATCCATTTTTGAATAATTGTAAAAACATCCATTGCGTCCATTTATAATAATCAGGACTGCAGGTGGAAATTTCCCTGTTCCAGTCATATGTAATTCCCATTGATTGGAGTGTATTTTTCATTTTTTGGATATTGTTTCGAGTCCATATTGCAGGATGTATCTGGTTTTTTATGGCAGCATTCTCAGCAGGTAGACCAAAAGAATCCCACCCCATCGGATGTAAAATATTAAACCCACGACTATGTTTATAACGAGCTACTACATCTCCTATGACATAATTTTTTACATGTCCCATATGCGGTTCACCAGATGGATAAGGAAACATTTCCAGTACATAATATTCTTTTTTATTTTTGTCTATACTGCTCTCAAAATAATTTTGTTTATTCCAATACTTCTGCCATTTACTTTCAACTTTTTTATAATCATATACTTCTTTCATTTATTTGCACTCCCTTAAAATAGAAAAACCCGTCACCTGTAACTTAAAATTACAAGGGACGAGATTTCCCGTGGTACCACCCTTTTTTAGTAGATTATATGGTGGAGCTGGCGGGAATCGAACCCGCGACCTCCTCCACGCCAAGGAGGCACTCTCCCAACTGAGCTACAGCCCCATCTACCCTCTTTTTATTACCATTTAACGCTTGGTAGCGTCCTGAATTACTTTAGTATTGTTCTTATTGTATATATGGTTAGGATATTTCATTCAGACATTTAAAAACAGGTGAGTTTTTTTGAGATAATAAATCAGTTTTCACCAATACTGACTCTCTACATTATTACATCTCAATATATTTCCTGTTATCATATTTGTTGATTTAAAACTTTAACCATTATAAATAATGTATTTTGAAAAGTCAATTATTAAGTAATAAGAAATCCATAAATAGATTAAA
>JAQVMU010000018.1:19282-23850 GCA_028703475.1 Atribacterota bacterium
CGATATTGCTTGGGAATTACTCCACCCACTATTTTGTCAACAAATTCAAAGCCGTTTCCTCTTTCCTGAGGCTCAAACTCAACAAAACAATGTCCATATTGCCCACGGCCTCCAGATTGCTTTTTGTATTTCCCTTCTGCCTGTACCTTGTTTCTTATTGTTTCTTTATAACCAACTTTGGGTGTACTTTTTTCTATTTCAACACCAAATTTTGTTTCCATTGTCTCAATCACCACATCCAGATGTGATTCACCCATCCCGGCAATTATTGTTTCTCCGGTATCTTCATCTCGATAAACTTGAATAGTGGGCTCCTCCTCAACAATACGGTTAATAGCAATACTGAGCTTATCTTCATCACCTTTGCTTTTTGGAGTAATAGCTAATTTCATAATAGGCTCAGGATATCCAACTTTCGTAAATTCTATTGGATGTTCTTTATCGCATAATGTATCTCCGGTATTGGTCTTTTTTAATTTGGCTATTGCTCCAATACCTCCGGGAGTTACTTTGTCAACAGCTGTTTGTTCTTTACCCTGCATTCGATAAATTTTAGCAACTTTATTTTCAATGTCATGGGTAGAGTTATAAACAGTAGAGTCAGAATTCAGCTCTCCGGAAAAAACTCTAAAATAAGTTAAATTCCCCACATAAGGGTCAGCTACAGTTTTAAAAACCAGTGCAGAAAATGGTGAATCCTGTAATGAACGTTTTATTTTTATTTCCTTTTGCTCTTTCAAATCTTTCACTTCTATCTCCGGTAAATCAACCGGGCTTGGAAAATAGTCTTTAATAAAATCAAGCAACAGTTCAATTCCAATATTCTTCGTCGCTGAGCCGCATAAAACCGGGAAAACTTTACGGTCTATTATTCCACCTCTAAGGCAGGTTAATATTTCTTCCTGGGTTAATTCTTCTCCTTCAAGGTATTTCATTAAAACTTCATCATTGTTTTCAGCAACTGCTTCAATCATTTTTTGACGTAAATCACTCGCTTTTTCCTTGATGTCATCAGGTATATCTTTTTCTTCCATCTGACTTTTACCTTCAGAATCTGTAGTAAAATAATATGCCTTCATTTTCAATAAGTCGACAACACCCTCAAAGGACTCTTCTGAACCTATTGGTAATTGCACTGGTACCGCATTTTGTCCAAAATAATCCTTAATCATCTGGCTTGTACGTTCAAAATCTGCTCTTTCCCTGTCTATCTTGTTGATAAAGAATACCTTTGGTAATGCAAACTCCTCTGTATAATCCCATACCTTTTCGGTTTGCACTTCAACACCTGATACACCGCAGACAACAATTAAAGCAGTGTCAACTACTCTTAAGCTTGTTTTTGTATCAATTATAAAATCTAAATATCCAGGGGTATCTATAATATTAAAAGTTGAATTTTTCCAATTAAGGTAGGCTAAAGAAGAGTTAATAGTTATCCCTCTTTTCGTTTCTTTGGGATCATAATCAGCAACAGTGTTTCCTTGTTCTATTTTGCCCAATCTAGTTATCATATTAGAGTCATAAAGCAATGCTTCAGTCAGGGAAGTCTTCCCAGAATCTCCATGACCAACAACTGCAAAAGTCCTTACCTTGTCCACATCAATTTTAGTCACCCTCGTTCCTCCTTGAAATTAAAAATTATCAAAACTATTCTACCAAAGAATAATAAATATAGCAAAATATAGTTTGCTGAATGTAGTTCAAATTTCAAATTATAAGTATCAGCAAATCAAACAGTTATTTAGATTTTTATAATCGGTACATTTCCTTTAATCTATTTATAACTTCTTTAATCTTATTTAGATAATCTTCTATATAAACCTGCTCGGTGGATTCTATAACTAATAAATGCTGGTATTTTATCTGTTTTAAATAAGAAAACAATTCATCCCAGGGAAAACTTCCCTCTTCCGGTAATACATGTAGATCTTTCTTACCATTATTATCATGTATATGCATATGTATTAATTTTTTTTCCCAATCTATTGGATGTTTATCCAATTCAAGGCTAACTTTTTTGTTAATACCTTGATTTATAAGATAATGCCCTGTGTCAAGACATACGCCTAAATATTCAGATTGAATCTTATCTAAAAGCTCACTGATTTCAGACCAGTTATCACCTAACCTTCCTGGGAGGGTATTTTCAAGAGCTATATTTATACCCCAATTACTTGAAAAATCCACAATTTCAGACAAACTGTCAATACATTTTGCCATTCTCTTTTTTCTATCTTCAATGCAATCACATTTCCCTCCCGGATGGACAACTACTAAATCTGCTTTTAATTTCACCGCTGTCATTATTGTCTTTTCAATCTCTCTGACTGACCTCATTCTGTCATATTCCTCCAAGCTTGATATGTCTACATCATCCATGGGCATATGTATTGCTTCTACTGAAATGTCAAATCTTTCAATTTCCTTCTTTATATCTTCAATAATCTCCATATCTTGACATTCAAAGTGTTTAGCATTAGGTCTGATTTCAATATTACCAAGTTTATATCTATTTAATAATGGCAGTAATTTCTTAATATTCTCCTGGTAATAAACCATTGTCGATATACCAAATTTAAAATACATTTTTCCTCACATTATATTTCGATTATTTATTATAATTTTACAGATTATTAATATTATTTTTTAAATTAAAATATTTTATTATTCTTTAGTTAATTTTTTAAATACTCCAGGTACTTCTCTACTGAAAAAGCAGCTATTGCACCCTCGCCACAAGCAGTAACGACCTGTCTCAACTTTTTAGCTCGAACATCCCCACATGCATAAATTCCATCAACTTTTGTTTTCATATCTTCATCAGTTGTTATATAACCTTTATCATTAACAAGTTTGCCATGAAAAGAACCAAGCGATGGGTAAGAAGGAGTATATCCAGTAAATATAAATACTCCCTGACAGGAAAAATCCCTTTCCTGATTTTTTTTGACATTTTTAAGTAAAACTTTTTCAACTTTATTGTTACCCTTTATTTCTAAAACAATTGAATCCCATATAATTTCAATTTTGTCATTTGCAAAGGCTCTTTCCTGAAGTATCTTAGTGGCTCGTAATTTATCCCTTCTATGGACTATATATACTTTTCGCGCAAATTTTGTTAAAAATAAAGACTCTTCTATTGCAGTATCTCCGCCACCCACAACAATTATATCTTTTTCACGGAAGAAGGCTCCGTCGCAAGTACCACAATAAGACACTCCTCTACCAGTATATTCTTTTTCTCCCGGAATACCTAATTTGCTTGCCTGTGCACCTGAAGCAATAATAATTGATTCGGCAGAATACTGCGTTAATTCAGTCTTAACCTGGAATAAGCTTTTTCCATGCTGATCTGTACTTAATATTTCTAAAACATCATTATTCTCTATTTTTAAGCCAAATCTTGAAGCTTGACTTACAAACTGCTGCATCAACTCAGGTCCGATGATCCCATCCGGGAAACCAGGATAATTTTCAATCATCTCGGTAAGATTAGCCTGCCCTCCAGGTAATCCTTTTTCCAATAATAAAGCACTAACCCTGGCACGACTAAGATAGATTCCTGCTGTCAGCCCTGCTGGCCCACCTCCAATTATAATTGTTTCATACCCATTATAGTGTTTATCTTTAATTTTTGATTCTTCCATTGTTTTTACCTCATTCTGTTAACAATATTTAAAAGTATCAGTTATTCTTTTTATTAAAGTTATCAGTTGGATTCCACTTTATTTCAATCAATCCATTTTTAAGAGAATCAATATCCTTTAAAGGAGAAAGCATTCCATGTAGTATGCTCTGATATAGTTTTGACATAAAAGGATTTAGATGAATTTTTCTTTTATTTACCTGAATCAAAAAATTTTCTTCAAAAGAATATTCACATTTTTCCCATGATTCTTTTCCTTGCATAATAGCACGGGCTAACCCATAACAATCCTTGTATCCACAGTCACCACAATTCATATCGGGTAGAAGAAAACCGTTTTCTTCAATTTGCTTTGACATGTAATCAATATCACTTTCATCTGTAATAAGATAATTAGCAATCTTATTCTTTTTTAATGAATTATCCATACCAGCAGTGAACAGAGTAAGGTCATCTTCAAGCTCTTTTTTGTCATTTTCATTTCTTACACAAAGAATCTTTGGAAAATACTTTAAACTTTTAAATCCCTCTATCAACAAAATATCTTCTGAAAGATGGGAAATAATATCCTTTAGTTTATACTGTCCTTTAAATATTATTTCTGAGTTATCAGGTGTAATAAGGGCAACTGTTGAAGCTTTTTCCATAAATAATCCAGTATCAGTATTTCCATACTCAATATTATTGCTGGAATGTTTTATAATTGCCACAGAATGTCCTTTTTTAATAAGTGATTCAGCAAGTGCCATTGTCAAAGTTGTTTTACCGCTTTTTTTGTATCCGATAATCCCAATTGCTTTCATATTTTCCTCCAATCAAATTGTTTTAACTATACCAAAAAGTATTTTAATAAGCAAACAGTACTTCATTTTACCATTACAATATATTTTAATACTTAATATTATTTAATTTTATAATA